>CAZMPV010000217.1:0-2170 GCA_964567985.1 uncultured Gemmatimonadaceae bacterium | reverse complement strand
TCCGGGACGACGTCCGGTGAGGTACAAACCCGCGGCCGGCCCGAAGGTGCCGCTCCGGGCGGCTTCCGGGCGCCGCCCCCGGCTCTCCGGAGCACGCGCTATCCTCCGAAGGTCGTCCGCAGGAGATCCACGGTGTCGGAGAGGGTGAAGGCGATCACGTAGAGGATGATCGCCGGCGCCACCCACCGAACCATGGTGAGCGCCAGACGGCCGAAGCCCGCGAAGCCCTCGGTCGTGCCCTTGAGGAGCTCGGAGGCGGGATCCTTCATCTTCCAGCCGACCAGGAGGCACATGCCCAGCCCGCCGAGCACGAGGAAGAGCTCGCCGGCGACCTTGTCGATCACGCCCAGGAGGTCGAGCGAAGTGGCCGGCACCAGACCCATGAGCGTGATGAGGAGCCCCGCCGCGACCGCCGCCGCCTTCCGCCGGACGCCGAACTCGTCGATCAGCGACGCCGTGACCACCTCGAGAAGGGAGATCGCCGACGTCAGAGCGCCCACCGACAGGGCCAGGAAGAAGAGCGTGCCCACGACCCGGCCGATCCCGCCCATCTCCACGAAGGCGCCGGGGAGGGAGATGAAGAGCGCCCCCACAGTGCTCTGACCGACCTCGCCCTGGAGGCCCAGGGCGAAGATCACCGGGAAGACCACCAGGCCGGCGAAGAAGGCCACCGAGAAGTCCGAGATGGCGATGATCGTCCCCTCCCGGGGCAGGTCGTCGTCCCGGGAGAGATAGGAGGCGAAGGTGAGCATCGCCCCCATCCCCAGGCTCAGGGAGAAGAAGGCCTGGGCCGCGGCGGACTGGAGGATCCGGGGGTCCAGGAGCTCTTCGAAGGAGGGCGCCAGGTAGAAGGCGTAGCCCTCGCCGGCGCCGGTGAGGGTCGCCGCCCAGACGCCCAGCCCGAGGAGGATCATGAAGAGGACCGGCATCAGGAGGAGGGCGGCCCGCTCGATCCCCTTCTCCACCCCCACCATGACGATCGAGATCGTCACCGTCATGAAGGCCAGGTGGTAGACGATCGCCGGGCCTCCCGTCGCGATCGACTGGAAGTGGTCGCCCGGGTTGGCCGCGAAGCCGCCGAGGATGCCCTCGATGGCGTAGCGGACGGTCCACCCCGCGATGACCGAGTAGTAGGAGAGGATCAGCAGCCCGCTGAGCACGAAGAGGTAGCCCAGGGGCTTCCATCCGGAGCCGCCCGCCTTCCCCAGGGCCCCGATCGGCGAGAGCTTGGCGCCCCGGCCCACCGTGAACTCGGCGAACATCAGGGGAAGGCCGACCAGGACGGTCATGACGATGTAGAGGACGACGAATGCCGCCCCCCCGCCCTCGGCGGCCACGTAGGGGAAGCGCCACATGTTCCCCAGACCCACGGCGCTGCCCACCGCGGCCAGGATGAAGCCCAGCCGGGTTCCGAAGACCTCCCGGGCGACGGCCTCGGGCTCGGTGGTGCCGGCGTCGTCCTTCATCGGTCCAGCCATCGCTCCTCCTCCACCCCCGGGGACACGCTCTCGAAACCCTCGGCGTCGGTTCTCGGAACCCTCACCGTCCGCGCTCGGACCGGAAGGAATAGAAGGTTTCGCGGGCGGGAGCGTCAAGCAGGATCGACGCGTAAGCCGCCGGAGGCTCTTTCGCCCGCCGTACGGGTACGTAATCGTCCACGCGTTCCTCCACGTCCGAGCGCCCATGATCGACGATCTCCTCGAGCGACCGACCCCGAAGCGGCCCGAGACCCTGAGCTTCGACGGCCGGATCCTCTACCTGGCCGACCGCGCGGACCTCCTCCGCGAACAGCTCTACGAAGGCCGGGACCTGGAGCTGACCGACGAGCTCCGGAAAGCCCTCCGGGACCAGATCAGCACCGACGAGATCACCCCCGCCTACATCTGCTACTTCTACGACGAGACCCTCGGGGAATTCCCGTACCTCGGGCTCCAGGCCACCGACCCCGAGAGCGGCGACGAGGCCTACCCCGTGGAGCGGGGGAGCGTGAAGGAGGGCGGCTTCGTCTGCTCGGTGGCCGGCACGCGCCGGGGCAAGGGGAGCAGCCGGGAGCAGAGCCCCTACGCCGAGATGATGGCGGGCATCGAGGTCGTGGTGGCCGAGAGCATCGAGCGTATCTACAACGAGAACTGCCAGAACCTGGGCATCCTGACCACCACCGACTTCGACG
>CAZMPV010000216.1:0-5478 GCA_964567985.1 uncultured Gemmatimonadaceae bacterium | reverse complement strand
CGTGGCCCGGAGGTGGTGCATGTGGGCGGCCGTGGGATCGAGGCGGATCGCCACGTTCGCCGCCTCGAGGGCGTCCTCCCAGCGACCGAGGTGGGAGCGGGCGACCGCGGTGAGTACCGGACCTTCCGGCCGGTCCGGCGCCCGGTGCCAGATGAAGCGGGCCAGGCGCTCCGCCTCCTCCCAGCGCTCGAGCTCCATGAGCATCCGGGTCACGTCGATGAGGAGCTGGAAGTCGTTGTCGAGGCTGCCGGCGGCGAGGCGATACGCCTTGAGGGCGGCCTCGGGCCGGCCCCGCTCCCGGTAGATGCCGCCGAGGATCCACTGTCCCCGGCTCGCCTCCGGGTGCTCCTCGACCAGCCCCTCGAAGAGGACCGGGTTGCTCTCCCAGGAGGGCGTCCGGGTCCAGCTCCGCCCCCCCATGAGGAGGACGACGGCCGCGGTCAGGGCAACGGCCACCCGGCGCCTGCGTTCCAGGAGGAGCCCCAGCGCCCAGCCGGCGGCGAGGCAGAAGCCCACGGACGGAAGGTAGAGGGTCCTCTCGGCCACGAGCACGCCCGAGAGGAAGAGGAGGTTCGAGACGGGCAGGATCGTGATCCCGAACCAGACGATCCCGGCGGAGATCGGCCGGGCCGGCTCCCCGGCCAGCTCCTCCCGGCGCCAGGTCAGGAGCGCCAGGAGGAGGAAGGCGAGCCCCGTGACGAGGCCGACGAGGGCCTGGGGCGTCCAGCGGTAGGCGATGTCGATGACCGCTGGGGAGTAGTCCGCCGAGAGGTCCAGGGGAAAGAAGAGGAGGCGGACATAGTGGGGCCAGGTGCCGGCCACGGTCCAGATCCGGGGAATGTCCGTGAGGACCTGGGCCCCATAGGGAGCCGCGACTTCCGGAAGCACCCCCAGGACCTCCGCCCTCCCGATCAGGACCAGACCTCCGCCGATCAGGAGGCCGGCGTAGAGGTGCCACCTGCGCCGGACGTAGTCGAGGGCATCGGTGACGCGGACGTCGTCGTGATAGGCGTCGAGGAGGAAGAGGACCGCCGGCAGTGTCGCGCCGCCCTCCTTGGTCAGGAAGCCGAGGACGTAGAGGAGGCCGATGCCGACGATCGTCCCGGGACCCAGCCGTTCCCTCCTCCGGAGGAAGAGGAGGCACGCCCCCAGGAAGAAGGCGGCCCCCAGGAGCTCGGCGAAGCCGACCACGTTGGCCACCGCTTCCACGTGCACGGGGTGGACGGCGAAGATCAGACCCCCGGCGAGGGCACCGGCCAGGGAAATGAGCTCGGCCAGGAGGAGGACCACCAGCGCGCTGACCAGGGCGTGGAGGACGACGTTGACTACGTGGAATCCGGCCGGATTCCCGTCCCAGGCCGCCCACTGGAGGGCGAGGGCCCCGGAGGTGATCGGGCGCCAGAGGCCGAACTCCCGTCCGGACTCGGAGAAGGGCCACCAGTACGGGTTCGTCAGCACCTCGTCGAGGCGGCCCAGGTCCTGGAGGGCCTCGTTCTCCACCACGATCGGCACGTCGTCGTAGGCGAATTCGTTGGCCGGGGCGTTGGCGAAGACGAGGCCGCCGACCACGGCGCAGAAGACGCTGGCCGCGGCCAGATTCCGGAGGGGCGACCAGCGGGCGAGGCGGCTGGTCATCGGTCCTCCCTGGGGAGCTCGGCGGCCCGGGCACGGGCCCGGGCGGCCTCCCGGTTCCGGCCCTCGCTCTCCAGGAGGTCGGCGAGCCGCTCCCAGTTCCGTCGGCTCTCCGGATCGGCGGCCAGCGCGGCCCTCCGGGCCCGGATGGCGGCGTCCCGGCTCCCGAGGGCGATGTAAGCCTCGGAGACCGTCCCCCACAGCTTGCCGGTGGAGCCGACGAGGGCGATCCCCTCCGCCGCGGCCCGGATCGCCTCACGGGGCTGGTCCCGGAGGATCAGGACGTTGGCGAGCTCGAAGTGGGCGGCCTCGCCCAGGCCCCTGTCCCGGACCGCCCGGCGCAGATAGCGCTCCGCCTCCTCCAGCTCGCCCATCTTCCGCTGGAGCAGCCCCATCTCCAGGAGGAGCCGGTGCTGGTTCGGAGCCATCTCCCTGGCGGCCTCCATGTAGCGCTCGGCCTCCTGGAGCTCGCCGACCCGCTCCAGGCCCTGGGCCCGGGACCACAGGGCCCGGAAGGACTCGGGATGCTCGGCGGCCAGGGTGTTCATGACCGTGTGGTTGCTGAACCACGAGGGATTCCGGTCCACCGTCTTCACGAAGAGGGCGATCCCCGCGGCGAGCGCCGCCCCCGCGGCCACCCGGCGAAGCCGGGCGTCGCCCTCGGCCTCCACGACCAGGTGGACGAGCCCGCCCACCGCGAAGGCCAGCCCCACCGACGGGAGATAGAGCGTCCGCTCGGCCAGCACCGTGCCCGTGGGAAAGAAGAGGTGGGTGACCGGAAGAACGGCGACGGCGAACCAGAGGACCCCCAGGGTCACGGCGGGCTCCCGGCGCCACGCGGCGACCGCCGCCGCGCCCAGGAGGAGGATCACCAGCGCCCCGAGGGCCACCTGGGCGTTCCAGCCCCGGGACGCGACGAAGACGGCGGGTCCGTAGTCCGCCGACAGATCCATCGGAAAGACCATCAGCCGCAGGTACTCTCCCCAGAGGGAGATCGACGTGAGCACCCTCTCGCCCGTCTCCAGGGCCACGATCGAGCCCGCGCCGCTCTCACCCAGGACCCCGCCCAGGGCCGACGCCCGGAGCAGGAGGTAGGCGCCCAGGGTCACCGCGAGGAGCGCGTAGGCCGGGAGCTCGTCCCGGACGGCCCGGAGGGCGTCCCGAAATCCGTCGCCGCGCACCAGCTCCAGAGCGACGAAGAGAGCCGGTATCGTGACGGCGATCTCCTTGGATCCCAGGGCCAGGAGGTAGAGGACGCCGAGCCCCAGAAGCCGGCCGGCCCGACCGGCCGGGCCCCACCTCCGGCCCTCCAGATAGAGCCAGCAGGCCAGCAGCGCGAGGGCGGCGGCGTAGAGCTCGGCCCTCCCCACGACGTTGGCGACCACCTCGGTGTGGACCGGGTGGACCGCGAAGACGGCGGCCCCCGCCGCCGCTGGAAGGAGGGGGAGGAAGCGGGCCGCCAGGCCCAGGACCAGGAGACAGACCCCGGCGTGGAGGAGGACGTTCACGAGATGGAACCAGAAGGCCCGCCCCCCCGTGACGGCCCACTCCACGGCGTAGCTCGCCACCGTGACCGGCCGGTACAGGCCGGTGCCCTCGGCGGCCTCGGGCCAGTACGGGGAGTGGAGGAGCTCGACGACGCGCCCCTCGGTCACCCGGTCGTTCTTGACGATGATCGCCTCGTCGTCGTAGGCGAAGCCGTTGCCCAGGGAGTTGGCGTAGGCGGCCAGCGCCAGGAAAGCGACCATGAAGACCGCCCGGAGCCGGGGCCGACGCCACCAGGGAGCGGATGTCGGCGTGCCCGACCCGGCGCCGGCGTCCGGGCCGACCGGCCGCAGGAGGTCCACCGGCTCAGTCGTCTCCCGTCGGAGCGGCGGAGCGCTCTTCCCGTGCCCGGACGTCCCACGGCTCCTCGGCGGGGGGCTCCCAGGGCTCGGCCCGGGGCGGCAGGAGGTTGCATCGGAGGATGTACCAGAGAGCGGCCACCCCGTCCTTCCAGTTGATCTTCTTCCCCTCCGCGTACGACCGGCCGTGATAGCTGATGGGGAGCTCGTAGATCCGGGCGTCGGCCTGGGCCAGTCGCGCGGTGACCTCGGGCTCGAAGCCGAAGCGGTCGGCGGTCAGGGGGAGGCTCTTCAGGAGCGGCGCCCGGACCATCTTGTAGCAGGTCTCCATGTCCGTCAGGTTCACGTCCGTGAGCATGTTGGACAGGAGGGTCAGGAACTTGTTGCCGACGCTGTGCCAGAAGAAGAGGACCCGGTGGGGCCCGCCGAGGAAGCGGGATCCGTAGACGGCGTCGGCCTGCCCCCTCAGGATCGGCTCCAGGAGGGTGGGCAGCTCCATGGGGTCGTACTCGAGGTCGGCGTCCTGGACGACGATCACGTCGCCGGTGGCGTGCTCGAAGCCGGTCCGGAGCGCCGCTCCCTTGCCCCGGTTCTCGTCGTGGAAGACCAGGGTGTCGACGAGCCCCTCGTCCCGGAGTTCCTCGAGGATGCTCCGGGTGCCGTCGGAAGAGCCGTCGTCCACCACGATGACCTCCTTCCGGAGGGGGACCCGGTCCAGGGTCCGGAGCAGCGTCTCGGCGGTGCGGGCCTCGTTGTAGGCCGGTACCACCACCGAGACCACGACGTGGTCCCAGGGAAGATCCCCGTCCGAGAGGACCGACCGCCCTGGATTCGTCCGCTGGATGGCGCTCATGGGGTTCGCCTTTCGGAAGTCGTCTCGGGCTCCGGATCCGGGGAGAGCGCCCCCGGAGTCCGGCGCGTCAGTCCGACGCCTCGTCGAGCCCGTATCGGTTCAGCTTGCGGTAGAGCGTGGAGGGGTCGATGCCCAGGACCTCGGCGGCCCGGGTCTTGTTGCCGTCCTCGGCCTCGAGGACCCAGTTGATGTACGCCCGCTCGATGACCTCCATGGGCGGGTTCGGCGGGAGCCGGTCCTCCACGAGCCGGGGCTCCGGGGCCTCCCGGACGCGCTCGGGGAGGTCCTCCGGGTCGATCCGTCCGTCCTCGCTCACGATCGCCGCCCGCTCCAGGGCGTTCTCGAGCTCCCGGACGTTACCGGGCCAGTCGTAGTCGCTCAGCACCTCGAGGGCGTCCTCGGTGAGCTCGAAGTCCCCGTCGCCCTCTCGGCGCTCGAGGCGCTCGAGGAAGTAGCGGGCCAGGAGCGGGATGTCCTCCCGGCGCTCCCGGAGCGGCGGAAGGTGCAGGGAGATGACGTTCAGCCGGTAGTACAGGTCGCTCCGGAAGCCCCCGCGGCGGATCTCCTCCTCCAGGTCCAGGTTCGTCGCCGCGATGATCCGGACGTCGACCGGCACGGCGTCGGTGGCCCCCACCGGGATCACCTCCCGCTCCTGAAGGGCCCGGAGGAGCTTGACCTGGGTCTTCGGGCTCATCTCCCCGATCTCGTCCAGGAAGAAGGTGCCGCCCTCGGCCGCCACCAGGAGCCCGTCCTTCTCCCGGACGGCCCCGGTGAAGGCTCCCTCCACGTGACCGAAGAGTTCGCTCTCCAGGAGGCCTTCGGGAAGGGCGCCGCAGTTGACCGAGAAGAAGGGTCCTTCGGCCCGGTCGGAGAGGCCGTGGATGTAGCGGGCCACGACCTCCTTCCCCGAGCCGCTCTCCCCGCTCAGGAGCACGGTGGACTCCGTGGGTGCCACCGTCTCGGCCAGGTCCAGCACTTCGGTGAAGGCCCGGGCCTTGCCCACCGGCCGCTCGTCCCGGCCCCGGTCCCGGCGCCGCATCTCCTTCTTCAGCGCCCGGTTCTCGACCTTGAGCTGCCGGTTCTCGGCCGCTCTGCGGCAGATGGCCAGGAGCTCGTCGTTGGCGAAGGGCTTCTGGATGTAGTAGAAGG
>CAZMPV010000215.1:0-5484 GCA_964567985.1 uncultured Gemmatimonadaceae bacterium | reverse complement strand
CGTCAGGGAAGTGAGCCAGGGCGCCAGGAGGACGGCGAGGACGACGGTCGTCGCCAGGCCTCCGAGGAAGCCCTCCCACGTCTTGTTCGGCGAGACCACCGGAGCGATCCGGCGCCGGCCGATCCCGCCTCCGATCAGGGCCTGGGCGATGTCGTTCGTCTCGACGAGAAGGACCAGCAGAAGGACCCAGCCGGGCCCGCCGCCGACGGGGTTCGCGCTCCCGGGAAGAGCGTAGAGGAGAGGTGCGTGGGCCAGCCCGTAGCCGGTGAGAAGGAGACCCAGGTACCAGCGGGCGAGGGTCCCGGGCGTGCCCCGGTCGATGCCGGCCACGGCGACGCGGCCACCGATCCAGAGGAGTCCCACCAGGGGGAGGAACGCGGTGAACGCGTCCCGCCAGCCGAGCCGGGCGAGGGCGTAGCTGGCGGCGAGGAGGAGGAGTCCTTCGATCCGGAGGGCCCTCCGGGCTTCTTCCTTCACCGTCAGCCCCAGGAACTCGTGGAAGCCGACGGCGGCGACGACGAGGAAGAGGAGGGTGGTCGCGGTCCGACCCAGCAGGAGGACGCCCCCGACCAGCACGGCGGCCGTCCACCACGTCTTCAGGCTGCCCAGGCGATGAGCGGCCTCTTCCGGGGTCGCGTTCCGGACGTGGAAGAGGCGGACGGCCGACCCCAGGGCCAGGGCCCCGAGGGCGACGGCCATGATCCTGAGGACGCCGGCCGGCGGAAGCGTCACGGGGCGCGTCCGGTCCGGAATCCGCCGCGTCCGACGAGCCACCCCAAGGCTCCGGCCAGCACCGCCGCCAGGACGCCCCCGGCGACGACGCCCGTCATGCCGAAGCGCCGACCGCCCCGACCGCCGTCGGCCGGTCCGAGGACGGCCGCCACCAGGCTGTCGGAGGCCAGGGAAGCGTAGCTCCCGTGGGTCCTGGGGTAGTCGGCGAGGCCGGCCCGGAAGCAGCGGTGGTAGGTCCGGCCGTCCCGCATCGTCATGGGCTCGCTCTCGGGCCGCCAGGATGCGCCCTCGGGGACCTCGGCGGCGGGCATGCGGATTCCGAAGCGCTCCCGGGTGCGGGCCTCGAGCCGCTCGACCAGGGCCTCGCCCAGCTCCAGGGCGTCCAGGAGGCGCTCCCCGGTGTAGCGGGTGAGGACGGCCCGGGCCGAGTCGGCGCGGCCGGCGTCGATCAGCGCCGCCGCGTCCTCTTCCACGCCGGCCTGCTCGTCGATCAGGCGGGCCTCGAAGGCCTCGAGCTCCGCCGTGACCGGCCCCAGGAACGCCTCCGGCCGCTCGCAGGCGTGGTAGAGGATGCGCTTGTGGACCCGGAAGGCCGAGCGGGTGGCCTCCAGGGGCGCGTACTCGCCGTCCAGGAAGGCCCGATCGGCGGCCTTCGTCATGTAGCGGTGCTGCTTGTATTCGGGAGGGACGTCTTCGACCCCGATCCGCACCGGGACGAAGGGGCTGGCCACGGCCCCGGTGATCGACATCCAGAGCGTGCCGAGGTCGGCGGGCGTCTCGGGGCGCAGGTGAGCCACCTGGCCGTAGCCCGAGCCGTCGTTGGACCAGCGGGGGTCCCGTACGAGGGCCATCATGTCCCGGAGGCTCACGGGCGTCATGGCCTCGATCTCGTCCTCGAGCTCCGGCGGGTAGCGGAAGACGTCGTGGGGGTCCGGCTGTCCCGGCGCGCTGGGAAAGGGCTGGCCGTAGATCCGGTGGAGGTCGAAGGCCTCGCCGCTCTCCGGGTCCCACCAGCCCCGCTCCACGGCGAAGCTCACCAGGTTGTCGGAGCCCATGAAGTCGGGATGGCCCTCGAAGTCGGTCGGAAACTCACGGATGTAGCCGGGATACGAGACCCGGACCTCGTCGGGGCCCAGCCGCTCGGCGGCCCACAGCCCCTGGCCGCCGGCGTAGTCGATCAGGACCCAGCCCTCCTCGGCGTCGGCGAAGAGGTGGGAGTTGCCCCCGTAGGTGGCGTAGCCGTGCTCCTCGATGAGCCGACCGACGATCTCGACGGCCTCCCGGGCGGAGGTGGCCCGCTCCATGGCGATCCGGGAGAGGTCGCTGTAGTTGAGGCCCGTCTGGGGCCGGGGGGTCATCTCCCGGAGCTCGGGGCGAGACGGCGACCAGACGTCCCGGGCCGCCACACCGTGCTCGTTCAGGCCCCCGTTCGTCAGCGGCGGCGGGAAGCCCGCGAACTCCGAATAGTTCGTGGTGATGAAGCGCGCCGTTTCCCTCACCTGGGGAATCCGGATCCGCCGGCCGGGATAGCGGGCCACCTCCGTGACGCCGACCTCGATCGTCGTCCCCTCGGGAAAGCTCCGCCGGGGCGTGATCTCGTACCAGTGGCTCGAGGGCTCGTGTCCGAAGCCGCCCAGGAGCACCGAGCCGTCGGCGGTCCGATTCCGGCCCACGTAGATCGCGATGCTCTTGGCGGGGGGCGGCGGAGCCGTCGAGGCGTCCGACGCGACGGCGGTGTCCCGGCCGGGCTCGCGATCCGCGGGACCCGGTTCGTCGCCCCCCGGGTCGGCGGGCAGAGGACCGGAGACCAGGCCCCCCGCCAGCAGGGACGCGACGACCGCGACGATCCCGGGTCGGGCGGTGTAGGGTGGCACGAAGAGGGCGGCTCCTCGGCGGGGTGAACGGCTGCTGGCCAGCGTATCGGCGCGGGGCGGCGGGGGCAAGACGGTCGCCGCGTGCCGGGCGGTTGCCCCCCTTCCCGCCCCCGACGTACGGTTGCCGTGATGACAGCCGAGCGCACACAGATGGACGCCGACTTCTCCCGGGAGGTGCTGGCGGAGCTCTACGCCTACCGCCGCAAGCGCCGGCGCACGGCGTGGATCCTCTGGGGCACCCTCGGGTGGCTCGGCGCCCACCGCTTCTACCTCGGGCGGGAGTTCAGCGGCCTGGTCATGCTCTTCACCGGCGGCGGGGGGCTCCTCTGGTGGATGGCCGACGCCTTCTTCCTCAACCGGATGGTGGACGACCACAACGATCAGCAGGCCATGCGGAAGCGGACCGGGCTTCCGCCCATCGAGATGGACTTCATGCCCCCGCTCCGCACCGAGATCCTGCGGAAGACCCCCGAATGGGTCGAGCGCTGGCACGAGCGAAGCAAACGGAAGAACCGGCTCCGGCTGGCGGGGGACGTGCTGGTCCTCGTCTTCGCCGGCTCGGTCCTGGGCGGCATGGTCGGCACCGAGGGGGCCCTCGAAGCGATCACGGCCGTGGTTCTCCTGGCGGTGATGACGACGCTGGGCGCCGGCCCCGACTGGCTCGACGAGGTGCCAGTGTTCGCCGCGCTGGAGCGGTGGGCCCACCGGCTCCGGCTCTTCTACTACCACAACGAGCCGGGCTCGCCGCCGGGGCTGCTGCTGCGCTCCGTCCTCGGAATGATATGGGCCCCGTTTCGGGCCAAGGACCGGGCGGAGGTGAAGCTCTACGTCGAGCTCGGGGCAGCCTTCACGGCGGCCTTCCTCCTGCTGGACATCGTCTTCGACGTCGTGGTACCGGCGGTCACCGGCGCCTCCGTGGCGCTCATGCCCGTCCTGGGCGGGTGGCTCCAGGAAGCGCTGGTCACCTTCTTCCTGACCTACGCCTTCGCGGCGCCCGTGGGAGCGGTACTGACGCTCTACGTCCTGGTACGCCCGACCCACACCCTGCCGCGCATCCTGGCGGGGGTGGCGATGGCGGCCCTGGCCGCGGGGGCGGGCGGGGCGGTTTGACCCCCGCCTCCGGCGGCTCCTATACTGGCTTCTGCCCGTCCCGCCCCGACCCGTCCGCTCCCCGGAGGTCCCGATGCACGCTCCGACGTACCGTCTCCCCTCGCCGGCCGCGATCGGCCGATCGATCCTGGCCGCGGCGCTCCTCCTCGGGCCGGCGATCGCCCTGACACCCGGCCCGGCCACCGCCCAGCTCTCCTTCGACGCCGAGCGCTACCACGACCACGCCGAGATGGAGGCCTTCCTCCGGGAAGCGGTGGAGACGTACCCGGAGCTCGCCTCCATGGAGTCGATCGGAAAGAGCTACGAGGGCCGGGACCTCTGGGTCGTGACGATGACGAACCGGGAGACCGGCCCGCCGGAGTCCAAGCCGACCCTCTTCCTCGACGGCTGCCTCGACTCCTCCGAGGTCGTGGTCTGCGAGGGCACCCTCTACTCGATCCAGCAGTTCCTGAACGGCTACGGCACCGACGAGCGGATCACCCGGATCCTGGACACCCGGACGGTCCAGATCGCGCCCCGGATCATGCCGGACCAGACCGAGGCGTACCACTCCACGCCCCAGCGGGCCCGGAGCCGGAGCGCCGCGCCCTGGGACGAGGACGGCGACGGGCTGAAGGACGAGGACAAGGGCAACGACCTGGACGGCGACGGCCAGGTGCTGCGGATGCGGGTGGAGGACCCGGCGGGCCGCTTCAAGGTCTCCGACGAGGACCCCCGGCTCATGGTCCGGCGGGCCGACGACGAGCTCGAGGGCACCTTCTACCGGGTCCTGCTCGAGGGCACCGACGACGACGGCGACGGCGAGTACAACGAGGACCGCCTGGGCGGCGTGGACCAGAACCGGAACTTCCCGGGCAACTGGGAGCCGGTCCACACCCAGCGGGGCGCCGGCCCCTACCCACTCTGGGTCCAGGAGATCGACGCCCTGGTCGCCTACCTGGAGGAGCACAGGAACATCGCCGCCTACATCAACCACCACTGCTGCGGCGGGGTGATCCTCCGACCCTCGACGACCCACGGCGACGAGAGCATCCCGGACCGGGACCTGGCGCTCCACCGCCTCCTGGGGGCCCGGGCCCTGGACGCCACCGGCTACTGGCTCGCCACCTCGGTCTACGACTGGCGCTGGCCGCCGGGCTCGGGAGACAACAAGCCCGGCCAGACCTGGCGCAACACCGAGGGAGAGCTGGTCAACGACCCCCGGCCCGACCACGACTATCCGGCCTACGGCGGCTCGATCGAGTTCACCTACGAGACCCTGGGGATGACGTCCTTCGCCTCCGAGCAGTGGCGCGCCGCCTGGGACTACGACCGGAACGGCGACGGCGACATCTCCGACACGGAGCGCATGACCTGGAACGACGAGGAGTTCGGCGGCGAGCTCTTCAAGGAGTGGACCCCCTACGACCATCCCCAGCTCGGCCGGGTGGAGATCGGCGGCTGGAAGAAGCACACCAGCCCGCCCCCGGGCCGCTACCTCCGGGACGAGTCCGAGCGCCAGCACGCCTTCAACGTCATGATGGCCGAGGCGCTGCCTCTGCTGGAGGTCGTCAGCGTCGAGGCCGAGGACCTGGACGGCGGCGTCTATCGGGTCACGGCGAAGGTCCGGAACACGGGCCTGATTCCCACCGCAACGGAGATGCAGGAGATGGTGCGGCGGGCGATCCCGGTGAAGGCCACGCTGAGCGCCGACCGGGACCTCCGGTTCCTCCACGGCGAGGCCGAGGCCGAGGTCGGCCACCTGCCGGCCGCGCCCCACGAAGCCCGG
>CAZMPV010000214.1:0-5531 GCA_964567985.1 uncultured Gemmatimonadaceae bacterium | reverse complement strand
CTCTCCTTTTCCTCCCGACGCCTTTCCAGCTCGTCGGCCAGCTCGTCGTCGATCCGCCACGCCCGGAAGACACCCTCGTACAGCTCCGGGTCCAGGGCGTTTCGGCCCTTCTGGCTCATGCCGTAGGCGATCTTCCGGGCGACGCCGAATTCCGTCCCCGGCTCCTCGATCGTGTCCTCCCCGTCCCGGACCCAGTTTCCGGGATTGGCTCCCATCTCGGAAGCGAGCGTGGCCCACAGTCTCGCCTCCTCGGAGGCGGGATCGGTCCGGGGAAAGCCGACCCTGCCGACCCGTTGCCGGTGACCCTCCTCCCACGGCTCGGTCAGCTCGTCGGTGGGCGTCCGGTTCTCGTCGAGATAGGGGATCCAGTAGAGGAAGAACTCCACGTCGCCCTCGGCCTGCCTCCTTCTCCAGTCCTCCGTGAGGCGGCGCTCCCCCCTGGCGTTTCCGGACGGATCGTCCTCGATCGGCACGAGGGTGAACTTCCCCGCCGTGCCCCCGATCTCGACGACCCCCGTCCAGTACGGCTGATAGGCCGTGCTGCTGAGAAAGGTGCGCTTCGTCTGGTTGACGAGGTGGCGGGCCGTCTCCAGGGCGTCGATCACGCCCATCCGGCCCTTGAGCGAGAGAACGAGTTGGGTCTGCTCGGCGGCCGTATCGATGAGGTCGCGGTCTCCCAGGTCGCCGAGGAGGGGGATGTCGGCGTCGGCGGAGTCTGCAGTGGCGTGGAGCACGTCGATGAAGTCGTGGTGGTCGTCGGTTGGCGCGGAGGGGGCGTTGAGGCCGAGGAAGTCGACGCGCCGGCCGTTCCGGGTCTGGAAAGCCAGCATGATGCCGAGGAAGTCGAGGCCCGGCTCCACGTGGGGTGTTCCCAGCCCCGTGGAGATCCGGCCGACACCGTGGTGCTCCACGCCCGGCTCGAAGAGGCCCACTCCCTCCAGCTCCGGGGGGAGGTCGTCGGCGACCCGGAGCCGCGCCCTGCCCCCGGCGACCTGATACTGGTGGGCCACCCGGTCCGGGAAGTGAAGGTCGTCGTGATGATCGACGAGCGTCTTCTGGATGCTGCGGATCTCGGAGACGTCCTCCGCGATCGCCTCCAGCTCTTCGGGGGTGGGTCTGAAGGGCGTCCAGGGTCCGGGGGGTCTCTGGGCCATGGGGGTGTCCTCTTCTTCCTCCGGGGGACGTCGGCGTCTTACGGAGCCGGGAACGCCGCCGCCTGAAGATCTGCGCACTCGTTCGGGCCGTCGCCGAAGCCGGCGCTCGATTCCGGCGTGCACCCGGCTTCGAACGTGGTCCGCATCTCGTCGATCATCCCCGGAATGGCGGGGCCGTGCGTTCGGAGGACCAGATGAATCTCCGCTCCCATCGCGTCCAGAAGGCCCGGTGTTCCCACGAAGGCCGGGTGGAAGGTGATGATCTCTCCCTCTCTCAGGTGCCCCGCGTGCGTCGACTTTCCGCTCTCGCCGACGAGATGGCCGTCGCCCCCCATCACCGAGGCCCGGACGTCGGGGTTGAAGAGATCAGGCAGGCCGCAGTCGGCGCTTATGGCCGGGATCGGGTTCTCGCATGCGTCGGGGTTGTTGAAGATCACCCACCACATGGTGACGACGTGACCTTTTTCGAGCCCGGTCGTCCGGAACGAATAGGATACGCTCGAGCGGGTTCTGGTGAGCTGCGCCGTGGCGCCTTCCACATCCGACAGGTCCGAGAGCCAGTGCACCGAGCTCTGCGTCGGGCTCACCTGGAACTGGGGGTCCACATCCGTCTGACGTACGTCCATGAGCGGACCATCGGTACACGCGGTGAGGAAGAAGAGCGTGAGTGCCGTGAGCGTGACGAGACAACGGGGTCGCATCCTTCCCTCCTGGGCTGGTTGGAGCTGTTCGTGCTCGCGATTCTCTCCGTGGACCTTCGAACGACGCGATGCAGCTCCGACTGCGGGATGCTGGGAACAACTCGGTGAACGCGACAATGCCGCGTCGGGGCTCTGCCTCTCTTCTCCGAAGCGTATAGCCATCAAGCTGCGCAGCCCCCGTCACGTGTTCGTCACGGGGGAGTCCTGGGAGCGTCACGACGGGGAGCGCGCCGGGCCGGGACCCGGCGCGACTTCCCCGGTGCGCCCCCCACCCTCTCAGGCTTCCCACCGTGCCGACGCACTCACATATTGAGCCCACGGACGTCGCATTCCTCCTCGTTCGGCCGCCGGAGACCGCCTCCCATGTTCTTCCGCCAGATCTTCGACGAGAAGCTCGCCCAGTACGCCTACGTCGTCGGCTGCCAGCAGACCGGCGAGGCGCTGGTCATCGATCCCGAGCGGGACATCGACCAGTACCTGGCGGTGGCCGAGGCGGAGGGGCTCGAGATCACGGCCGTGGCCGAGACCCACATCCACGCCGACTTCCTCTCCGGCGCCCGGGAGCTCGCCGAGCGCTTCGGCCGCCGGGTCTATCTCTCGGACGAGGGCGACGAAGACTGGAAGTACGAGTGGCCCCGGGAGGGTGACTACGACGCCACGCTCCTGAAGCACGGCGACGACTTCCGGATCGGCAACGTGGAGGTGAAGGCGGTCCACACGCCCGGCCACACCCCGGAGCACCTTTCGTACCTGGTCACCGACCGGGGCGGAGGGGCGGACGACCCGATGGGCATCGCCTCGGGAGACTTCGTGTTCGTGAACTCCCTGGGGAGGCCGGACCTCCTGGAGTCGGCGGCCCGGATGGAGGGGATGATGGAGCCGTCGGCCCGGCTCCTCTACGCCTCGGTCCAGGACTTCGTCGAGCTGCCCGACTATCTCCAGGTCTGGCCCGGCCACGGCGCCGGCTCGGCCTGCGGCAAGGCCCTGGGCTCGGTCCCCGAGACCACGGTGGGCTACGAGAAGCGCTTCAATCCGGGAATCGCCGCGGCCCGGGAGGGCGAGGACGTCTTCGTCGACTTCATCCTCGAGGGCCAGCCCGAGCCGCCCCTCTACTTCGCCCGCATGAAGCGGGACAACAGGATCGCCCCCCCAATCCTGGGTGAGCTGCCCTCGCCCCGGCGCCTCACGGTCGGCGAGGTCGAGGGGATCGTGGCCGACGGCGAAGTGCTCGTCGTCGACACCCGCCTGGATCGGCTCGGAGTCATGGCCCGTCATCTCCCGGGATCGATCCACTGCGAGCTCAACCGGAGCTTCAACACCGCCGTGGGCTCCCTGGTGGAGGACGAGACGACGCCGATCGCCCTGGTGATCGAGGAAGAGCGCCTGGAGGAGGCCGTCCGGGACCTGGTTCGCATCGGCTACGACGAGGTGGTCGGCTACATCGAGCCCGAGACCCTGGAGCGGTACTTCGGGGAGGGCGGGGAGGCGGCGAGCGTCCCCCTCGTCGGCTTCGGCGACGCCGAGGATCGGGCCCGGGCCGGCGAGGCCGCGGTCGTCGACGTCCGCTTCGCCTCGGAGTACGAGGAGGGTCATCTGGAGGGGGCCGTCAACCAGTCCTACACCCGCTTGCCGGAGCACCTGGAGGCCATCCCCCGGGACCGGACGCTCCTGGTCCACTGCGCCAGCGGGAACCGGGCGGCGTCCGCCGCGACCTGGCTGGCCCGGAAAGGCTACGACGTGGCCCTGATCAATGAAAGGTTCGGCGACTACGTCGCCGGTCGCTCCGACACTGGGGAGCCCGTCGAGGAGGCCGGCGCCGGAGTCTGAGGGCTCTACCGCGCGCTTGCGAGAACGCCCGGCGAAGCCTACTCATTAAGAGACGTCGGCAGGGCACCCTGAGCCAGCACTCATCAAAGATGGGGACGGGTCCCGAAGTAGACGTCCTGCCCGCACCCGGGTGCGGGACTGCGAACGCGACGGGCCGGTTTCCCGACGCTTCAACAAGGGCTTCATAGAGCCCCGCCGTCGTCAGGGCCCTCCCGCTGGGGAGGCCCGCGGGTGGTGCGCGCTCCTTTCCGGGGCCGCGCCACCCGTTTTTTCGTGGGGGGGCGACGAGCGGGAGTGAGGATGACGTCGAACGCTGATTCCCGCGGCGGCCGTGCATGGAAGGCCCTCGCGGTCCTTACGGTCCCGGTCCTGCTCCTGGCCGGGTGGGCGGCCTTCCAGTTCGTCCTCACCCGTCCCTCCACACCCGGGATCACCGGCCCCGGGGGAGAGCCGCTGCCCGACGCCGTCGCCTCCCTGGAGACGGTGGAGCTCGGGGGCGTCGAGCAGTGGATCCTCGTCCGGGGCCGGGACCGCCGCGATCCGGTCCTCCTCTTCCTCCACGGCGGGCCGGGGATGCCGGCGATGTACCTGGCCCACGACTTCCAGCGGAGCCTGGAGTCCGACTTCGTGGTCGTCCACTGGGACCGCCGGGGGGCGGGGAAGTCGTACGACGCCGGCCGGGACTCGACCGGCCTCACGGTCAGCCGGACGCTCGCGGACACCCGTGAGCTCACCCGGCTTCTCATGCGCCGCTTCGACGAGGACCGGATCTACCTGGTCGGCCACTCCTGGGGCAGCTACCTGGGAATGCTTGCCGTCCGGGAGCACCCCGCGCTCTACGCCGCCTTCGTCGGCACCGGACAGATGGCCGCCGACACCGCCCGGGTGCGGGCGGTCCAGCGCCGGTTCGTTGCCGGTGCGGCCCGGCGGGCCGGCGACTCGGCGGTCCTCAAGCGGGTCCGGAGGTCTGGCGTCGTCACCGAGGACGACCTCTTCCGCTACGGAGGGGAGCTTCACGGCGAGACCAGCTTCTGGCCGATTCTCCTGACCGGCCTCCGGGCGCCGGAGTACGAGCTGTCGGACGTCTGGAACGTGCGCCGGGGGGCCGACAGGGTCGACCGGCTCATGGAGTACGACGTCATCGGCGAGGCGCCCCTGGACCGAAAGGTCCTCGAGGTGGAGGTCCCGGTCTTCTTCTTCCTCGGCCGCCACGACCGGAACACGCCGTCGAGCCTGGCCGCGGCCTACCTCGAGCGGCTGGAGGCGCCCCTGAAGGACGTGGTCTGGTTCGAGGCGTCGGCCCACTTCCCGTTCTGGTCCGAGCCGGAGCGGTTCCACCGGGAGATGGTCCGGGTCCGAGAGCGGGTGGAGGCGTACCGGGGGGCCGGCGGTAGCGCCGGAATGCCTCCTGAGCGGGGCGCCCGTCCCGCTCGTCACGCCCATTTCCCGCTCGTCCCGTGAACCTCTGTCAGAGGCCGGATCGGGGCGATCTTGGAGCCACACGACTCCCGACTCCGACGCCGACGACGGTTCTCGCACATGACCGACGACCCCGCACCCATCGAGCACCGACGATCCGGCTCCGTACGCCAGCGGGTCGTTGCGGCACTCGGCGGCCTGGTGGCCTTCTTCCTCGTGGCCTGGGCCGCCCGGGCGTTGATGGATCGGCCCGGTCCCCTCGACCACTCCGGCCCCGTCGCCGGCTGGCCCGCCTACGGCAACGACCCCGGCGGCACCCGCTACTCGCCGCTGAGCCAGATCACCCCGGAGAACGTTCGCCACCTGGAGGTCGCCTGGACGTATCACACCGGCGACGTCTCCCGGGGCAGCGACTCGATCCCCTCCCGGA
>CAZMPV010000213.1:0-5554 GCA_964567985.1 uncultured Gemmatimonadaceae bacterium | reverse complement strand
AGCCGCCCGTCCATGGACCTTCCCTCCCACATCTTCCGCGAGTACGACATCCGGGGCGTCGTCGGCGAGGACCTGAGCGCCGAGGTCGCCGAGGCCGTGGGGCGGGCCTACGCCGCCGAGCTGACGGAGCGCCTCGACGGTGCGGGCACGCCGGTCGTCGCCGTGGGCCAGGACAACCGCCCCAGCTCGCCGGCCCTGGCCGGCAGGCTGGTCTGGGGGCTCACCGACGCCGGCGTCGACGTGGTCGACATCGGCACGGTGCCGACGCCGGTCGCCTACTGGGCCGAGCACGTCCTGGAGACCGACGGCGCGATCCAGGTCACCGGCTCCCACAACCCGCCCGAGTACAACGGCATCAAGATGACCATGGTCGGCCGCTCCTTCTTCGGCGACGACATCCGGGCGATGCGGAGCCGGATCGAGGCCGACGGGCTGCCGGCGGGGAAGGGAGGCGACCGCCGCAGGGAAGACGTCCTGGAGCGCTACGTCGACGACGTGGCGTCCCGCTTCGAGCTCCCCCGGCCGGTGAAGGTCGCCGTCGACTGCGGCAACGGCGCGGCGTCGCTGGCGGCCGTCGAGCTCCTGGAGGCCCTGGGCGCCGACGTCGAGGCCCTCTACTGCACCTCCGACGGCACGTTTCCGAACCATCATCCCGACCCCACGGTCGACGAGAACCTGGAGGACCTGATCGCCCTGGTCCGGGACTGCGACGCCGAGCTCGGCGTCGCCTTCGACGGCGACGCCGACCGGGTGGGCGTGGTGGACGAGAAGGGCGAGGTCGTCCGGGCCGACCTCCTGCTGCTGTTGCTGGGCCTCGACCTCCTGGAGCGGGAGGGGCCCGGCCAGAAGCTCGTCTTCGACGTGAAGTGCTCCCAGGTCCTGCCCGAGGTCTTCGAGGAGGCCGGGGGCGAGGCCGTCATGTGGAAGACGGGTCACTCGCTGATGAAGGAGAAGATGCGGGAGACCGGGGCGCCCCTGGGCGGCGAGCTCAGCGGGCACCTCTTCCTGCCGGAGCGCTACTACGGCTTCGACGACGCCCTCTACGCCGCCTGCGCCCTGGTGGAGCTCGTGGCCCGTGCGGAGCGGAGCGTCTCGGCCATGGTCGCCGACTTTCCGTCGTACGTCTCCACCCCGGAGATCCGGATCGAGGTGGACGAGGCGTCGAAGTTCGAGCTGGTGGAGGAGGCCCGGGCCCACTTCCGGGAGCGCTACGACACGATCGAGGTGGACGGGGTGCGGATCCTCTTCGGCGACGGCTGGGGGCTGCTCCGGAGCTCGAACACCCAGCCGGTGATCGTGGCCCGCTTCGAGGCCCGGAGCCGGGAGCGGCTGGACGAGATCAGCGACGAAGTGCTGGGCTGGCTGGAGGAGCGGGGTGTCGATGTCTGACGACGTGAAGCGTGCCCTGAAGGGCGGACGGCTCTTCTTCCTCGTTGCGATCCTCGTCGGGGCGCTGCTCCTGGGGGCCCGGATGGTCTCCGGGCTCTACATCGACGTCCTCTGGTTCGAGGCCGCCGGCTTCCTCTCGGTCTTCTGGACCCGGACCTTCTGGCGCTGGGGGCTGAGGCTCCTCGCCGGCGGGGTCACGGCGGCCTTCGTCTACTTCAACCTCCGCTACGTGGCGTCGACCCTCGGCGCCATCCAGATCAAGCGGAAGGTCGGCGACCTGGAGATCTCGGAGAAGCTGCCCCGGAGCTACGTGACCTGGGCCGTGGCCGGGCTGGCGCTCCTGGTGGCCTTCTGGTTCGCCGCCGCCGTTCCGGGCAACGCCGGGATCCGGACGCTCCTCCTGCTGAACGTGCCGGAGTGGGGGCTCGCCGATCCGATCCTGGGCCGGGACGCCTCCTTCTACGTCTTCGCCCTCCCCATCCTGTCGGGGACCCTGACCTTCGGGATGGTCCTGGTCTTCCTGACCGCCGCCCTGACGGGGGCGGGGTACTCGGCCACGGGCTCGGTGGGGTGGACCGACGAGGGCCCGGTGATGAACGACACCGCCCGGGTCCACCTGAGCGTGCTCCTGGGCCTCTTCCTCCTCTTCCTGGCCGGCCGGTTCTGGCTGGGGCGCTACGGCCTCCTTCTCTCCGGCAACTCCGGCGTCCAGGGGATCTTCGGCTACGCCGACGCCGAGGCCCGCCTGACGGGATACGCGGCGATGGCGATCCTGACCGTGGGGGCGGCCGCCGGCGTCGTCTGGAGCGGGATCCGGAACCGGGCCCTGCCGCTCATGGCCTCTCTCGGCGGGGTCGTCCTGGCGGGCATCGGCCTCCTCCAGCTCTACCCCTCGTTGGTGCAGCGCTTCCAGGTCGAGCCCAACGAGCTGGCCCGGGAGTCTCCGTACATCGAGCACAACCTGGACTTCACCCGGCGGGGCTTCGGCCTCCACGAGCTCGAGCGCCGACCCTTCGACTACACCCGTACCGACGACCTTCCGTGGGACGAGGCCGCCCGCCAGATCTCGGGCTTCCCGGTCTGGAGCGACGGTGCGCTCCTGACCACCTACCGGGAGGTCGAGGCCCGCTTCCGCTACTACGCCTTCCCGAACGTGGCCGTGGACCGCTATCCGGCGGAGAGCGGGATGGAGCCGATCTCCATCTCGGTCCGGGAGATCGACCCGGCCGGGATCCAGGACCCGAACTGGCAGAACCTCCACCTGCGGAGGCGCTACATCTCCGGGATGGGTGCGGTGGCGAGCGCCGCGGCCCGGAAGACGCCGGAGGGCCGTCCCGCCATGCTCCTCTCGGGCATCCCCCCGGAGCTCGCCGAGGAGGAGTACGCGCCGGACGCCCTCCGCATCGACCGCTCGGCGGTCTACTTCGGATCCCGTCCCCAGCTCTACGCGGTGCTGAACCCGGGAGAGGGGATCATGGAGGGGCCCGGGGGCGAGGCCCGGGAGGCCGGCGTCGACTATCCCCGGGGCATCCGCATGAGCTCGCTTCTCCGGACCCTGGCCCTGGCGTGGCGCTTCCGGGACGCGAACGTCCTCTTCGCCTCGGAGGTGTCCGAGGCGTCCCGCTTCGTCTTCCGCCGCCAGGTCCAGGAGCGGGTCCGGACCGTGGCGCCCTTCCTCGACTACCTCGAGGATCCCTATCCGGTGGTGGCCGGCGGGCGGATCGTCTGGGTCATGGAAGCCTTCACCGCGACCCGGGGCTTCCCCCTCTCGTCGGCCCACCAGACCGGCGGCCGGCGCAGCGTCAACTACATCCGGAACAGCGTGAAGGTCACCGTGGACGCGGTCTCCGGCGAGACCCGCTTCTACGTCGTCGAGGAGGACGACCCCCTGATCCAGGCGTACCGGGGGGCCTTCCCCGACCTCTTCCAGCCCCTGGAGGAGATGCCCGGGGCGATCCGGGAGCACATCCGCTATCCCCGCTCGCTCCTGGACCTCCAGGCCGGCGTGCTCCGCCAGTACCACCAGGACACGCCGGCCCGCTTCCACGGCCAGCAGGACGTCTGGGACCGGCCCCAGGAGCTCGGCGCCGGAAGCCGCTCGGTGCCCTACGCCACCGAGTACGGCTACTACCGGCTGCCGGGAGAGGAGGAGCCGGGCTTCCACCTGAGCACCGTCTTCGTGCCCGCCGGGCGCCAGAACCTGACCGGCATCATGGTGGCCCGGAGCGACCCCGAGCGCTACGGCGAGCTCCTCCTCCTGGACGTGGCCATCGAGGACCAGGTCTCGGGCCCCCGGCAGGTGGAGGCGCTGGTGGAGCAGGACCCCACCATCTCGGAGCAGTTCTCCCTCTGGCGCACCGGGGGGAGCCAGGTCTGGACCGGGCACCTCCACCTGGTGCCGGTGGGGAACAGCCTCCTCTACATGGAGCCGATCTACCTGGCGGCCGAGGCCGACGCGATCCCCGAGCTGCGCCGCTTCATCCTGAGCGACGGGAACCGGGTCGTCATGGCCGACACCAAGGAAGACGCCCTCAACCTCCTCCGTGAAGGAGGCAGCGTCCAGGTCGTCGAGCCCGAGGGCCGCGTCGAGGAGGCCGCCACTGCGCCCGCCGAGCGTCGGGCCCTCCCGGAACGGGCGCTGGAGCTCCTTCAGCAGGCCGAGGAGCGCCTGCGCAGCGGCGACTGGGCCGGCTACGGCCGGGCGCTGGACGAGCTCCGGAGCCTCCTCGAGGGAGCGGCGGAGGGCCCCGGGGGCGCCTCGTCGGACCCCCCTCCAGGGGGCTCCGACGTTCCTTGATCCGGCCCCGGGCTCCCGGTACCTTCAGCCGGCTCGTTCGTCCGCGGGCACGCGGGTGAGCGGCCTCCCGGCCCTTCGCCGAAGGCTCGAAACGCACCCACGGGGACCCAGATGAACATCCACGAATACCAGGCCAAGGAGATCTTCCGAGACGCCGGGATCCCGGTCCCGCCGGGAGAGGTGGCGACCACCCCGGCGGAAGCCGAGGAGCTGGCCCGGGAGTACGGGGGCCGGGTCGTCGTGAAGGCCCAGGTGCACACCGGCGGCCGGGGGAAGGCAGGCGGGGTGAAGCTCGCCGACACCCCGGAGGAGGCCCGGGCCCACGCCGAGGCGATTCTGGGGATGGAGATCAAGGGACTGGAGGTCCGCAAGGTCCTGGTCACGCCGGCCGAGGAGATCGACACCGAGGCCTACGTCGGCGTGCTCATGGACCGGGGGGCCCAGGCGCCGGTCTTCATGGTCTCCTCCGAGGGGGGCGTGGACATCGAGGAGGTGGCCGAGACCAACCCCGAGGCGATCCGGAAGCTGACCGTGGACCCCCGCTACGGGCTCCTGCCCCACCAGGCGTACTGGCTCGCCGCCTCCCTCTACGACGACCCGTCGCTGATCAAGCAGGCGTCGAAGATCGTCGCCAAGCTCTACGACGCCTACACCGGGAGCGGCGCGTCCATGGCCGAGATCAACCCCCTGATCACCACTCCGGGGGGCGAGGTGAAGGCGATCGACGCCAAGGTCACGCTGGACGACAACGCGCTCTTCCGGAATCCGGGGCTCGAGGAGTACCGGGACACCGACGCCGAGCCCTGGGCCGAGACCCGGGCCCGGGAGGCGGGCCTCAGCTTCGTGAAGCTCGACGGCGACGTCGGCTGCTGCGTGAACGGCGCCGGGCTGGCCATGGCCACCATGGATCTGGTGAAGTACTACGGGGGCGAGCCGGCCAACTTCCTGGACATCGGGGGCTCGTCGAATCCCGACAAGGTGGTGGCGGCCCTGGAGATCATCACCTCGGATCCCAACGTGAAGGTGATCCTCTTCAACATCTTCGGGGGGATCACCCGCTGCGATGACGTGGCCAACGGGATCGTGGAGGCGACGCGGAGCTCGGACATCGAGGCCCCCATCGTCATCCGGCTCACGGGCACGAACGAAGAAGAGGCGGTGAAGATCCTGGACGAGGCCGGCTTCTCGGCCAGCACCTCCATGGAGGAGGTCGTCCAGAAGGCCGTGGAGCTGGCCGGCGCCGACTGAGGCAGCGGTCGCGGCATCAGACAGATTCGAGAGCGATTCAGGAAGACGAGCGAGCGAAGCGAATGGCCATATTCATAGACGATTCGACCCGCCTGGTGGTGCAGGGCATCACGGGACGGG
>CAZMPV010000212.1:0-5567 GCA_964567985.1 uncultured Gemmatimonadaceae bacterium | reverse complement strand
TCGGCTCCCTCGACCAGCCGCTCCACCTCTTCCAGGGCTCTCCGGGCCGTGTCGGCGTCGATCCACCCCTCGCCCCGGGCCTCGTCGAACTGCTCCCGGTCCAGGACCACCGGCTTCTCTCCGGGCTCGAGCCAGACGTCCAGGTAGAGGTCGGTGGTCTCCCAGACGTGGTCCGGGCCGATCCGGGGAGGCGTGAGGATGTTGGCGTAGAGCCCGGTGAAGCGGTCGTCGGCCCGGTGGAAGCGGCCGATGTCGTGCCAGCGCCCCGGGAAGGTGAACCAGACTGCGTCGGAGCCGGTCTCCAGGGCGACGTCGTCGCCGATCACGATCGGGCCGTCGAAGTCCAGGTCCCGGGCCAGGGTCACCTTCACGTCGTCCCGGTCCAGGACCAGCCGCTGCTCGAAGACCTCCTCCCGGTCGGGAGGGCGCCGGTAGTGGATGTGGACGAGGGGCGCGGTCACCCCACGACCGCACGCATCACGCGGAGGCGCTCGCCGCAGGCTCGACCCGCTCGACGAAGACGTCCATCGTTCCTCCGCAGACGGCCGGGCTCCAGGAGAGGAGGTCCCGGGTCAGATCGACCGTGACCATCTGGGGGCGGCCGCTCTCCAGGACGTCCCGGGCCACCTCGATGACCTCGCCCTCGCCGCACCCCCCGCCGACGGTGCCCACCAGCCCCCTGTCGGGCTCGACGAGCATCTTCGCGCCCACCTTCCGGGGAGTGGACCCCCTGGTCGAGACGATGGTGGCCAGGGCCACCCGCCGACCGTCCCGGGTGGCTTCGACCATCGCCCGGTAGAGCTCCCGGTCTTCCTGTCGGATCATCGCTCGTCCTCGCTCTCTCCCGACGTCGCGTCGTCTCCTTCGGGGAAGAATCGCTCCAGCACCCGCTCCTGGTCCCGCAGGGGCCGGCCGTTGCCTCCGCGCCAGAGGAGCACGATCTCGCCGGCCACCGCCACGGCGATCTCGGCCGGGGTCTCGGCCCCCACGTCGAGACCCACCGGCGCGTGGACCCCGGCGATCCGCTCCCGGGGAATGCCCTCCTCCAGGAGCTTCTCGTAGGTGGCCCGGACGCGCCTCCGGCTGCCGATCATACCGATGTAGCCCGGTCCGGGATCCAGGCGGAGGACCCTGCGCAGGCACTCGTAGTCGTACTTGTGGCCCCGGGTGACCAGGACCAGGTGGCTCAGGGGGTGGATCGGGACGTCGGCGAAGGGGTCGGAGAAGTCCACCTCCACGACCCGGTCGGCGTCGGGGAACCGCTCCCGGGTGGCGAAGTCGGGCCGGTCGTCGAGGACCAGGACCCGGCATCCCAGGAGCGCTCCCACGGTGCAGAGGGGCTGGGCGATGTGGCCGGCGCCCACGACGACGAGGTCGGGCTCGGGGTGGTGGACCTCCAGGTAGACCCGCACGTCGGACCCCGTCCCGGTGGGCAGGGCGTGGACCCCTTCGTCCACCCCGGCGTCGGGCTCCACGGCTTCCCGCCCGAGCTTCCGGGCCGCCTCGTCCAGCCGGGGATCGCCGAGGGAGCCCCGGCTCTCCTCCCCGGTTACCAGCATGCGCCGACCCTCGGTCCGACCCGACGGGTCGGCCACCGCCACCAGAAGCGCCGCGGTCCGTCCGCTTTCCACGGCGGCCAGGATGCCCCGGGCGGCTTCCGGAGGCGAGAGGCGGGTGGAAGCGTCGTCGGTCACCGGCTCTGGAAGCGCTTGCGGTAGGCGTCCGGGAAGTGCTTGCGGTACTCCCGGAGGGTGTCGATGTCCAGGGTGACGCCCCGGTCCTCGACCTCGACCTCCCGGATCTCGTCGTCGTGGCGGTGGACCACGGTGCGGGCTCCCTCGTCGAGGTCGTCTTCCAGGAGCTCGGCGAAGATCGTGCGACGGAAGACGACCGGATGGCCCCGGCGTTCCCGGAAGACCGGGACCGTGATCGGCGCATCACCGGCGTGGAACGCCTCGATGAGCCGGCTCACGGTCTCCGGCTCCACCCGGGGATGGTCCACCGGACAGAAGGCGCAGCCCGCGGCGTCTTCGCCCAGGGCCCGGAGCCCGGCCCGCAGCGACGTGATCGGGCCGTCGGAGGGATCCGGGTTCACCACCACCTCGGCGCCCGAGCGCCGCGCCATGGCCGCGATCGGGCCCTTCGGGTCCCTGACCACGACCAGCACCCGTCGACATCCCCCTCGGCTCAGGGCCCCGACGACCTCCTGGAGGAAGCTCCGGCCTCCGGCGTCCAGGAGCGGCTTCGGGCTTCCCATGCGGGTGGAGCGGCCCGCGGCCGGCACGACTCCGTCCACGGGGGCGGCCCTCCCGCGCGCCGGCGCCGCCGGCCCGGCGTTCCCGGCCCGGCTCACCCCGGAAACTCCTCGTAGAAGGTCCGGTCCGCGTCGGCCAGGCGCTCCAGGAGGGGCGCCGGCTCGAAGCGGATCCCGTGGCTCTCGTGGTAGTCCTCGATTCGATCCAGGACCGTCCTGGGGTGGAGCGTGTCGGCGTAGCGGAGAAGCCCGCCCCGGAAGGGCGGGAAGCCGGTCCCCATCACCATACCGAGATCGACGTCGGCGGCGGAGGCCACGATTCCTTCGTCGAGGACGCGGGCGGCCTCGTTCATCATGGCCAGGACGAGGCGGGCCCGGATCTCCCGCTCCTCCAGCTCCACCCGCTCGCCGGGCACGGCGTCGCCGAGGTCGGCGTAGACCTCCGGGTCCGGGCCCTCGGCGTCGCCGTCCTCGTAGCGGTAGAAGCCCAGGCCGCCCTTCCTTCCCAGCCGGTCCGAGCGTCCGATGGCCGCCAGGGGCGGCGCCGGCGCCATGCGCTCGCCGAAGGCGTCGTGGAGTGTCTCCCCTGCGTGACGGGCGACGTCGATCCCCACCTCGTCCACGAGCCGGAGGGGACCCATGGGCATCCCGAAGGCCTCGGCGGCGGCGTCCACGGCCTCGATGCGGGCGCCCTCGGCCAGGAGCCAGCCCGCCTCGTTCAGATACGGTCCCAGGATCCGGTTCACCAGGAAGCCCGGTCCGTCCTTCCGGACCACCACCGGCACCTTGCCGAGCTTCCGGGCCAGCGCGTAGATGGTGGCCACCGTCCGGTCGGAGGTCTCCCGGCCCCGGACCACCTCGACCAGGGGCATCTTGTGGACCGGGTTGAAGAAGTGCATCCCGCCGAAGTTCTCGGGCCGCTCGAGGCCCGCGGCCATCTCGTCCACGGAGAGGGACGACGTGTTGGTCGTCACGACGCACGTCTCCGGGACGCGCTCCTCGACCTCGGAGAGGACCCCGCGCTTCACGTCCATCCGCTCCACGACGGCTTCGACCACCAGGTCGGCACGGCCGAAGCCGTCGTAGTCCAGGCCGCCGGAGACGAGCTCCATCTTCCGGTCGGCCTCCCGGCGCTCGAGCTTGTGCTTCTTCACGGCTTTGTCGAAGAGCGAGCGGGCGTGACGGAGCCCGCTGGCCACCGCCTCGTGCTCGATGTCCTTCATCCGGACCCGGAGGTCGTTGTACGCCGCGAGCTGTGCGATTCCGCCCCCCATGACGCCGGCTCCCAGGACGCCCATGGTCTCGACCTCGCGGGGCTCCACGTCGGCGTCGACCCCCGTGCCCTTCCGGGCGGCCTCCCGGAGGTGGAAGACGTGGATCAGGTTCTTGCTGACCGGAGAGACGATGAGCTCGCCGGCGGCGGCCGCCTCGACCTCCAGCGCCCGGGCCACGGAGCGGCCCAGGGAGCGGTCCAGGACGTCCAGGATCTTGAGGGGCGCGGGGTAGTGGCCCCCGGTGCGGGAGAGGACTCGCTTGCGGGCCGTGGAGAGGACGATTTTCCGGCCCGGGGTCGTGTCCTCCAGGAGGCGGTCGAAGATGCTCCGGTCCGCTCCGGTGGAAATCGGCCCTTCCTCGATGCGCCGGGTCAGGAATTCAGCGGCTGCGTCGTCGAAGGCCTCGGCCGGAAGGCGCTCGTCGGCAAAGCCGATCCGCTCGGCCTTTCGTGCCGAGATCTCCTTGCCTGTGAGGAGTATGTCGAGGGCGGCCCGGAGCCCGACCAGGCGGGGGAGCCGGGTGGTGCCTCCCCAGGCGGGGAGGATGCCGAGCTGGACTTCGGGCAGGCCGATCCGCGTCCGGGACGAGTCGGAGACCACCCGGTAGCGGCAGGCCAGGGAAAGCTCGGTGCCCCCGCCCAGGCAGATCCCGTGGATGGCGGCCAGCGTCGGCACGGGGAGCTCTTCGACCTCCATGAAGACGGCCTGACCGAGCCGGGATGCCCGCTCTCCCTCCACCGGGTCCTCGACGGCCGCGATGGCCTCGACGTCGGCGCCGGCGATGAACCCCCGATCCTTGCCGCTCTCGAAGATCACGCCCCGGACCCGCTCCGCTTCGGCGGCGACCCGGACCTCGGCGACCACGTCGGCCAGGCGGCGCATGACCGCCTCCGTCAGGATGTTGTGGCCCCGGTCGGGGTCGTCGAAGATCACCCTGGCGACGCCCCCCTCGTCGATCTCCAGGCGGGGGGTCGCCGCGGCTGCGTTCTCCTCGACGGACATGGCAGCCTCCAGTGGGCTGGGCGTCGGCCCGGTCCGATGGTCGGGTCCGCTCCGATGGTCGGGAAGGTATAATCGCATGGGCCGGGAAAGATCCACCGGGGCCGGCCCCGGTCCCGCCCTCCCCGAACTGCGGCGCCCCGGAGCCCGGCGAGCGGGCTCCGGGGCGCTGCTCCGTCACTCCCCGCGGCCGCCGAGCCGCTCGTTCGGGCTCCGGCGACGGGGCGCCTGCGTCAGAGGTTCGGCCTCTCCTCCGCGTTCTCCCGGTTGAGCGTGAGCTCCGTCGGCGCGTCCCGGGTGATCTCGACCGGAATGTTCCAGTAGAGCTCGGTGTACGGGAGCTCGTGGCGGGCATAGACCCACCACTGTCCCGGGGCGGCCTGGAAGGTGACCGTTCCGCTGGCGTCCGTGGTGTCCACGACGGGCTCCTGGCCCGCCGCCTCGATCCGGGCCTCGATCACGGAGAAGGCGTCGGCGAAGGCCTCGTCGGCCCACTGCTGCCGGGCCTGGGCGATGGCCTCCGACTGCTCGATGATGCCCTGCTGGAGGCTGTCGAAGCGCTCGAACGCCCGCTCCATCTGGCCCTGGATGGTCTCCAGCTCGTTCTCCATGTCCTGGAACTGGCTGAACAGCTCCCGGTAGCGGGCCTCGCCCCGGTTGAACTGCTGCATCGTCTCGTTGATCCTCTGGAGCGTGTCCCGGAGCGTGTTCCAGCGGGTCTCCTGCTGCCGCCACTCCCGCTGGGCCTGGGCGACCTCCTCCCGGGCCTCCACGAGGGAGTCGGGGATCGGGGGCTCGGGCTCCGGGTGCGCGGCTTCCAGGGAGTCGAAGATCTGGTCCCGATCGTAGGGGAGGAGCTGAACCTCCTTGTCCGCCAGGGGCCGGGTGGTCGTCCCCTCGCCCTCGGGATTCGGAACCTGGATCTCCGCGGTCACCACGACCTGCCCGGGCCCGCATGCCGCGAAGAGCAACGTGCCGAGGGTCGCAGCCAGAATCGTGCTACGGTTCATCGTGCCTCCATCTCGCTTTCCGGTCGAGTG
>CAZMPV010000211.1:0-5673 GCA_964567985.1 uncultured Gemmatimonadaceae bacterium | reverse complement strand
GGAGCGAGGACGGGGGCATGAGCTGGGAGACGATCTCCGGCGACCTGACCACCGACACCCCCGAGCACCAGACCCGCTCCGGCGAGCCCCTGAACGCCGACGTCACGGGGGTGGAGATCTACAACACGATCTTCAGCGTCACCCCCTCGCCCCACGATCCGGCCACCATCTGGGTCGGCAGCGACGACGGCCGGGTCCACGTGACCACCGACGGGGGCGGGAGCTGGACCGAGATCACCCCGCCCGGGATGCCGGAGCTGGGCACGGTGGACGAGATCGAGGTCTCGCCCCACCGGGCCGGCAAGGCGTACCTGGCGGTGCACCGCTACCGCCTCGACGACTTCCGCCCCTACGTCTTCCGGACGGAGGACCACGGCGAGAGCTGGACGCTGCTGACCGACGGCTCCAATGGGATTCCCGCCGACCACCCGACCCGGACGGTGCGGGAGGATCCGGACGTCGAGGGGCTGCTCTACGCCGGCACCGAGTTCGGCCTCTTCGTTTCCTTCGACGACGGGCAGCGCTGGCAGAGCCTCCAGCTCGACCTGCCGGTGACGCCGATCACCGGCATGCAGGTGCACCGGAAGGACCTGGTGCTCTCCACCCAGGGCCGCTCCTTCTGGATCCTGGACGACCTGAGCCCCCTCCACCAGATCGCCGGGGCCGGCGAGGAGATCGCCGCCTCCGACGCCTGGCTCTACCCGGTGCGGGACGCCCACCGGGCGGACATGGGTGGCGGTTCGGGGCTCGGGGGCGGCGTGAGCCCCGAGCCGCACCCCGACGGGGCGATCGTCCACTACTGGCTGTCCGAGACCCCCGAGGAGCCGGTGACGCTGGAGATCCTGGACGCCGCCGGCGACCGGGTCCGGCTCTTCACCAGCGACTCGGCCGCCGCTGCCGAGGCCGACCTGCCGAAGCTCGACGACGGGGTGGGCGGGCACCGCTTCGTCTGGGACCTCACCTATCCGGGCCCCGACGTGACCGACGACGCGGTCATCTGGGGCTATTCCGGCGGCGTGAAGGCGCCCCCCGGCGTCTACCGGGCCCGGCTGACGGCGGCCGGCACGACCGCGGAGCGGGAGTTCCGGGTCCTGAAGGATCCCCGGCTGACCGAGGTGGCCCAGGAGGACTTCGAGGAGCAGTTTCGCCTGGCCACGGAGGTCCGGGATTCGGTGAACGGGGTCTACGACGCGCTGCGGACGATCGAGACCATCCAGGAGCAGGTGGACCAGGCCCTGGAGCGGGCGGAGCGGGTCCGGAGCGCCGACGACCTCGGCGGCCTCTCGGCCCGGGCCGACTCCCTGACGCGGAAGCTCACCGGCGTCCAGGAGGCGCTCATCCAGACGAAGAACGAGAGCGGGCAGGACCCGATCCGGTTCCCCTCGAAGCTCGACAACCAGTACATCGAGCTCTACGGCTACGTGACCGGGCCCGACGGCTACATCTCGGGCGGGCCCGAGGGCCGGCCGACCGAGGGCGCCTACACCCGTTTCCGGGACCTGAACGAGGAGTGGACCGAGCTCCGGCAGCGACTCCAGGGCATCCTCCGGGACGACGTCGAGGCCTTCAATCGGGCCCTGGAGGAGCTCGGCGTGCCCGCGGTGACGGTGCCCGACCGCCCGGCGACGATCAGCCTGCGACGGGGTCGATAGGCGGATTCGCCGTCGATCCGGGCTCCCCGGCCCTTGTCCCGGAGCGAAGAAGCACCGTAGCTTTGAGATGAGGGACGAACTGCCCGTCCCCGGGCGCCGACTCCGGGATCCATCCGGAGCGAGGGCGCCCGTGCCGGCTCGCCCGGCGGGCTCCGACGGCGTCCTCGCCGTGTCGGCGCCCCCGGCGGCTGCGTAGGGAAGAGGATCTTCCTAGCCGGCCCCACCCCGAGCTCCCAGTCGACAGATGACGGCGATTCCGCTCCACGGGCGTGGAGCCGGGCTCCATTCCGCCACGCCGGTCCTCGGCGGGGGGAGGTGAGCCGTGCGCTTCCGCTACTTCGACGAGTCCGGCTCGGAGGTCGAGGTGTCCTCGGTGGACGCCCTGGCGTTCCGGATCCGGACCGGGGCCGTCGGCCCCGAGACGCTCCTCTACGACTCGGCGGTGGACGAGTGGGGCCCGGCCGGCGAGCACGCGGTCTTCCGCTTCGTCACCGACGAGGACGCCCCCGACCCGGAGGAGGAGCCCGCAACTCCCGAAGAGGTCGCTCCTCCCGGAGAGGCCGCCCCTCGCAACGAGCCCGGCCCGAAAAAGGAGCCCCACGCCGAAGGGGCGCAGGCTCCAGAGCCGCAGGCTCCGGAGACTCCCGCGGCAGCCCCGCCCTCGCAGGCGAGCCCTCCGGAGGCGGAGCCGCCGGACGAGCATCCCGGGGAGGAGGAGTCGCCCGAGGCGCCGGCGGCCGAGGTCGAGATCCCGGCCGCTCTGCTGACGGAGCACGGTCCTTCGGTCTCCGCCGAAGCCCAGGACGCACCGGGCCCGGGCGACGGGCGACGCTTCCCCTGGGGCCGGGTCGTGGGGGGCGCCGCGGTGGCGCTGGCCCTCTCCATCGGCCTCCTCCTGGGTAGGAACGCGGGGGACGAGATGGAGACGGCGGCCGGGCCCGCCCAGGAGCCGGCGCCGAACGTGGACCGGGCCGCCCCGACCGGCGCGGCCGGCGCCGCCGGGGCCGGGTCGGCTTCCGAGGCGCCCCCCCCCGGACCCCCGCCGGAGCTGGTGGCCGAGGTGACCGGGGCGGCCGCCGGGGATCTGGCCGTCGCCCTCCTGGACCTCCAGGCGGCCCTGGAGGTGCCGGAGCGGCCGCCGGAGATCTGGCTCGAGGGGGCGTACTTCGCCGACGCCGGCGCGTATCCGGGAGTCGCCCGATACTGGGAGGGCTTCGGACGGTCGATCTCGGTGGTCCGCTCCCTGGAGGGGCGGCTCTTCCGGGGCTCCGTGACCCGGCACGTGGAGCGGGCGGAGCTGGGCCCGGGCGCCTCCGACGCCCTGGAGGCCCGGGTCCTGGAGCGCTTCGCCGCCGCCGCCGAGAAGCGGGCGGTGCTCTACGACGACCTGGAGGCGCTGGCCGAGGAGGCCCTCGCCCTCCACGCCCTCCTCGTCGAGAACTCGGACGCCATCGACCACGCCCCCTTCACACCCGGGGGCGTGAGCCGGGATCCGGTGCTGGAGGCGGTGCCCGACGACCCGGAGCTCGCCGAGGCCCTCTGGGGTCGCCTCGACCGAATCTTCGAGATCCTGGAGCGGCTCCAGGGGGTGGGGCCGGTCTCGACCCCCCGCCTGACCGAGGCCCTCATGGAGGGGATCCTGCCGCCCGGCGGCGCGTGAGCCCGGCCCTCGGCGCGCTCACTCCGTCCGGAGCGTCGCCATGGGGTCGATCCGGGTGATCCGTCGTGCCGGGAGCCAGCAGCCGAGGAGCGTGATCGCTCCCAGGCCCAGGCCCACCACCGCCAGGGTGGCGGGATCCGTCGGGCTCACCCCGTAGACGAAGCCCTCCAGGAGTCGCCCGGACGCCCACGCCCCGGCCAGCCCCACCGCGATCCCGGCCCCCGACCGGAGCATCCCTTCCCGGACCACCAGGCGGGCCACCCGGGACGCCCCGGCGCCCATGGCGATCCGGATCCCCATCTCCCGTGTCCGCTGCTCCACCGAGTAGGAGACGGTTCCGTAGACCCCGACGAAGGTCAGGATCAGCGCCACGCCGGCGAAGACGCCGAGGAGCGCCGTGTAGAAGCGGGGCTCGGCCAGGGAGCGGGAGACGTGGCCCGCTAGGGTTCCCGCCCTCCGCACCGGGAGGTCGGGGTCCGCCTCGGCGACCGCGTCCCGGAGGAGGGGGACGAGGCTGGCCGCGTCGCCGTCAGTCCGGGCCACGACCTGCATCCGGGTCCGGGGCGACTGGAGGAAGGGGATGAAGAGCTGGGCGCCGGCCTCCCGGGCCAGCCCGCTCTGGCGGACGTCCCGGACGACGCCGACCACCGTGAGCCAGGCACCCCCCGAGTCGGGTCCACCGAAGCGGAGCCGGCCGCCCACGGCGCCCCCGTCGGGCCAGAATCGCCGGGCCAAGCTCTCGTTCACCAGCGCCACCCCCGGGGCCGTCTCGTCGTCGTCCCACCTGAACGCCCGGCCCCGAAGGAGCTCGATGCCCAGCGTCCGGAAATAGCCGGGCATCACCTGGTGGTAGGCCAGGTTCGGCGGCTCCCCGTCGGACGGGAGCGGGGCGCCTTCGACGGTCACCGTCGCCACCGTCTCGTTGCCGTCCATGGGCAGATTGTGGGTCGCCCCGGCCGCCACGACCCGGGGGTCCCGCTCCAGCGTCCGCACGATGCGGGTGAAGAACGCCTTCCGCTCGGCGGCGGTCTCGTAGCCCTCGTCGGTGGCCACGTTCGCGTGGACGACGCCGTCCGTGTCGAAGCCCGGGTCCACCCGGGCCAGGCGCACGAAGCTGTGGAGGAGAAGGCCCGCGCCGAAGAGGAGCACCAGCGAGAGCGAGGTCTCCCCGGCCAGCAGGAGGCCGCGGAGCCGGCTCCGACCCCGGCCCGGGGTGGTCGAGCCCGCCGACTCCCGGAGGGCGTCTCCGGTCCGGTCGGGCTCGATCCGGAGGGCGGGGACCACGCCGAAGAGGATCCCCGTCGCCAGGGCCAGGGCCCCGGTGAAGGCGAGGACCCTCGGGTCCACACCCACCTCCGAGAGCCGGGGGAGGACGCTCTCCATGATCCCCCCGCCGGGTGCCAGCGCCTTGAATGCCCGGATTCCCCCGTACGCGAGGAACGCCCCCAGGACACCGCCGACGGCGGAGAGGAGGAGCGATTCGGTCACCATCTGCCGGATCAGGCGAGGGCGGCTGGCGCCCATCGCCGTCCGGACCGCCATCTCCCGCTTCCGCTCGGTGGCCCGGACCAGGAAGAGGTGGGCCACGTTGGCGCAGGCGATGGCGAGCAGCAGCCCCACGGCGCCCAGGAAGAGGTAGAGGGTGTCGCCCACCCCGGCCACGGTCCGCTCCCGGAGAGGCGCGACGCCGATGCTCCGCTCCCCGGCGTCGGGATACTCCCGGCTCAGGGCCCGGCCCACCGCCTCCATCTCTTCCCGGGCGGCCTCCAGCGACGCCCCCGGGCCGAGGCGTCCCACGACCTGGAGAAAGCCGGCGCTCCGGTCGTCCAGCGGGTCGTCGATCCATCGCAGCGGATACCAGACCTCGGTCGTCTGCTGGTGGATCGCCTCGGGCGGATGGAAGTCCGGCGGCAGGACGCCCACCACCGTGAAGGTCAGCTCCCCGAGGCGGAGGCTCCGCCCCGGGGCCCCGGGGTCCGACCCCAGGCGGCGCTCCCAGAAGCCGTGGCTCACCACGGCGACCGGCCCTTCCCCCTCGTCGGCCGCGGAGAGGAGCCGGCCCAGCGCCGGCTCGGCTCCCAGGAGGCGGAAGAAGCCCGGCGAGACGCCGGCGGTGTTCACGAAGACGGGCCGCTCCCCGCTCCGGAGGACCCGGCGCTCCAGGCGGGAGGCGGCCAGTTCCTCGAAGGCGCTCGCCCGCTCCCGCCAGTCCCGGAAGTCCGGCGGCGAGACCGACGCCAGGCCGTCGTAGCCCTCGAAGCGGGCGCCGAGCTGGACCAGGCGCTCGGCGTCCGGATAGGGGAGGGAGCGGAAGAGGACGGCGTCGGTGACGCTGAAGATCGCCGTCGTCGCGCCGATCCC
>CAZMPV010000210.1:0-5680 GCA_964567985.1 uncultured Gemmatimonadaceae bacterium | reverse complement strand
GGGGCGGACAATATATCAGGACGCCCGCCCGAGCGGAGGGGGAGCTCCGCTTGAACGGCGGGGCCGGGCGCGGTACCCATGGTGGGAGCAGGGCGCCATCTTTCTTCGACACCTTCGCCGATCCGGGAGATCTTCGTGGAGTACGCCCCTTTCGAGATGGAGCGGTGGCAGTCCACCTACGAGCACCGCGTCCGCTACAACCTCTCCGAGAGCGGGGTCCACCCGATGACCCCGGCCGAGCTCCTGGAGCTCTCCGGGCGGGAGCTGGACCTGGAGGCGATCCGCCTCGGCTACGGCCAATCCAACGGCTCGGATCGGCTCCGGGCCCGGATCGCCGACCTCTACCCCGGGGCCACCGATGCCTCGGTCCTGGTCACCACCGGCGGGGCGGAAGCCAACTTCGTCTCCGTGTGGCAGCTCCTGGAGCCCGACGCGCCGGTGGCGGCGATCCTGCCGAACTACATGCAGGTGCCGGGGCTGGTGGAGAACTTCGGCGGACACGTCCTCCCCGTCCGCCTCCGGGAGAAGGACGGCTGGCAGCCGGACCTGGACGAGCTCGACGAAGCCCTGGAAGCCGGAGCCCGCTTTGTCCTGGTCACCCATCCGAACAACCCTACCGGCGCCGCGCTCACCGAGGAGGTCATGGACGCCTTGGTGGAGGCCGCGGGCCGCCACGACGCCTGGATCCTCGCCGACGAGGTCTACCAGGGCGCGGAGGTTTCGGGCCGGACGTCCCCGACCTTCTGGGGCCGCTCTCCCCGGGTCCTCGTGACCAACTCGCTCTCCAAGGCCTACGGGCTCCCCGGGCTGCGCCTGGGGTGGGTGGTGGGCGATCCCGACGCCGTGGGCCGCCTCTGGGGCCGGACCGACTACACGACGATCTCACCGGCCACCCTCTCCGACGCTCTGGCCGAGGTGGCTCTCGAGCCGGAAACCCGGGACCGGATCCTCGAGCGCACGCGAGGCATCATCCGCTCGAACCTCTCGGTGCTGACCGAGTGGATGGACGCCCGGGAGGGGCTCTTCTCCTACCGGCCGCCGGACGCAGGGGCGATCTGCTACATCCGCTACCACGCCGACGTGAACAGCTCGGCCTTCGCCGAGACGCTCCGCCGGGACCACGACGTCCTCGTCGTCCCGGGCGACCACTTCGGGATGGACCGCTACCTGCGAATCGGCTTCGGGCCGCCGGAGGAGGAGCTCCGGGAGGCGCTCCGGAGGATCGCCGACGCCTTCAGCGGCGTCGACGGCGCGTAGGTCAGCGGTCGTGAAGCCAGTGCTCGAGCCGCTCCAGGGCCACGATGTACTTCTTCGCCCGATCCCGGAGCTCCGGGTCCGCGTCCTGGACGAGCTTCCGCGCTCGGGCCAGGTCGGCCGAGATGCTCTCGGGGGTCGCGGCCACCCAGAGCTCGCGCAGCTGCTCCAGGAGACCGGTCCGTTCACGCACGAGGTCGGACACGGCGAATCATGGCTTCCGGTTTGTGGAGGGGGTTCATTTAAGATGGCGAACCTCTCTTCTCCGGGGCAAGCCGGGGGAAACCTCCGGCTCCGCAGGGCGTATTCTTGAAGCGTGAACGATTGCCGCGTTCCCCTCCCGTCCAGACGCTCCACCCCGTCCCACACAGAGGCCGTCCCATGCACCCGTCCGCCCGCCGTCGACCGCACGGAGCCGTGTCCCTCTTCGTCGTCCTCATCCTCGGGGCGGGTGCCTCCGCCGCAGCTCCGCAGGATGCGTCCGGCCAGTCGGTGCTGGAGCGGCCACCGAACCTCTCCGGGGGCTGGATCGGCGAGCCCGGGGTGGTCCAGTTCAACTTCATCCATCGCTTCTCCCGGTCGGGCGAGAAGATCCTCAACACCCCGACCTTCCTCCTGGCCGCGCCGCTGCCGGGACGGCTCCTCCTCGGGGGGCAATACGCCTCCAACTCGGGCGTGGCCGGCAAGTCGAACGAGTTCGAGCTCTTCGGCCGCTGGAAGCCCATTGCCGCGGGGGGCGTGTCGCCGGTCGGCGTGGCGCTGACCGGAGCGTACAACGAGACCGCCGGCAGCCTCGACGGAGAGCTCTCGCTGGGTCTGCCTGTCGGGCCCCTCGAGTTGATGGCGGTCGGTCGGGCCTTCGAGGAGGGGGTGGGTGAGAACGACGCCGGCTGGGCCCTCGGGGGCGGCGCTGTCTTCCGGGTGAGCCCGGGCTTCTCGCTCTCGGGCGACGTCCTCTCGATGCCCGACCGGGCCGACGACGAGAAGATCGGCTGGGGGGCGGCCGTCCAGCTCCGTGTCCCGGCCACGCCCCACACCTTCTCGCTCCAGGTCGCCAACTCCCGGACGACCACGCTTCGGGGCTCCGCCCAGGGGGTCTCTCAGGACGAGACCTTCTGGGGCTTCGAGTTCACCGTCCCCTTCACCCTGTCACGGTACGTTGGCGGCGGCCCCCCGGAAGCCGAAGCGGAGGCGCCCGAGGAGACGACCCGGGTGACGATGACGAACCGGCTCACCTACGCCCCCGCGGTCATCCGCATCCAGGCGGGCGAGTCGGTCACGTGGGAGAACACCTCGGACCTGATTCACACGGTCACCGCCGACCCGGGCATGGCGGCCCAGGAGGGAAGCGTCTCCCTCCCGGAAGGGGCCGATCCGTTCCACTCGGGCAACCTGGCTCCGGGGGAGAGCTTCACGCGATCCTTCGACGTCCCGGGCGAGTACGTCTACTTCTGCGTGCCCCACGAAGCCGCGGGGATGGTGGGCCGCATCGTCGTGGAGCCGTGACGCCGGCCGGGGCGGGAGACGCTCCCGACCCGGCGGACGGCCTCCGAACTGGACAGGGCCGCCGCCCCGGCGGCAAACTCCGGTGACGCGTACCTCGCACCCGCACCGGAGCCCCGCATGAACCTCGGCCAGATGATCCCCGACGGGCAGGGCGTCGTCGAGACGGCCCTCTCCCTCCTGAACCACCCGATCTTCACCCTGGGCGGCAGGCAGGTGACGCTGTCCTCGATCCTGGTGTTCGTCGTCTTCGTGGTGGCCACCTGGATCGCGTCCCGGATGGTCCGCCGGACCGTGAACCGGGCCATGCGCTCCCGGGGAATCGCCGACGAAGGCACCCGGGCGATCGCCGAACGCCTCACCCACTACATGATCATGGCGGTGGGCATCGCGGTGGCGCTGGACAACCTGGGCATCAACCTCGCCGCCCTCTTCGCCGCCGGCGCGTTCTTCGGCGTGGCCGTCGGCTTCGCCATGCAGAACATCACCCAGAACTTCGTCTCCGGGCTCATCCTCCTGGTGGAGCGAGCGATCAAGCCCGGCGACGTGGTCCAGGCGGAGGGACGGGTGGTCATCGTCCAGAAGATGGGCCTCCGGACCACGGTGGCCCGGACCCGGGACGAAGAGGAGATCATCATCCCCAACTCCTCCCTGGTCCAGTCCACGGTCATCAACTACACGCTCCGGGACTCCCTCTACCGGGTCCGGGCCACCGTCGGCGTCTCGTACGGCTCGAACATGAAGCGGGTCATGGAGGTCCTGGCCGAAGCCGTGCAGGAGCTCGACTGGCGGCTCCGGGACCGGGAGCCCACCGTCTTCCTGAAGGAGTTCGGCACCTCCTCGGTCGACTTCGAGGTCTCGGTCTGGATGCAGGACCCCTGGAGCTCGCCCCGTGCCCGGTCGGACATGCACAACGCGGTATGGCACGCCCTGAAGGCCGCCGAGATCACCATCGCCTTCCCCCAGATCGACGTGCACTTCGATCCGCCGGTGACCGAATCCCTCGAAGCCCTGCCCCGGGCATCGTGACCCCTCCGAGCCCGCCGAAGGACGCGCTCCACGACGTCCTCCTCCTCATCCGGTCCCGCTACGGGCTGATCCGGCTGGAGACGCCGGAGGAGGAGCGGGCACGGAGCCTCCTGCGCCACCTGTCCGACCGGCTCGACGTTCCCCTCTTCGTCTGGTCCCGGGTCCGCGGGCTCGGGCGGGCAGACTTCCAGAACACGGTCTACGACACGGAGAGCCCGGAGAAGGCCCTGGAGCACGTCGTCTCCGGGACCCACCCGGCCGTCTACCACTTCCACGGCCTCGGCGCCGACCTGGAGACGAACGCCACCCTGGTCGAGCTCCTCCGGGAGGCCACGGGCGCCCTGGAGACGGTGGACGGCGCCCTGGTCCTGACGGGCCCGGACACGAAGCTCCCACCGGAGCTGGAGCGCCGGTGCGCCACGGTCCGCCTTCCCGGGCCCGGGCGCGAGGACTACCGGGAGCTGCTCTCGGGCATCCTCCGGGACATGGACGAGCGGGGACACGTCGAGGTGGACCTGAGCAGGGACGAGCAGGACGCCCTCGTGAACCACCTCTCCGGGCTCACGCTGATGGAGGCGGAGAAGATCCTCACCAAGGCCCTGATCGAGGACGGGCGCCTCACCGCCCGGGACGTGGAGCACGTGGTGGAGGCGAAGAAGGCCATCGTGGAGCAGGAGGGACTCCTGGAGTACTACCCCGCCGAGATGCACCTGAGCGGCGTGGCGGACCTGGAGACCCTGAAGGCATGGCTGGAGAAGCGGAAGGCGGTCGTGAAGGCCCCCGAGCGGGCCGAGGAGTTCGGCCTGGACTTCCCCCGGGGCGTGCTCCTCCTGGGGGTGCCCGGGTGCGGCAAGAGCCTCTCGGCGAAGGCGGTGGCGTGGGAGTGGGGGCTGCCGCTCCTGAAGCTCGATCCCTCGAACCTCTATCACAAGTACGTCGGCGAGAGCGAGCGCAACTTCAAGCGGGCCATGAAGACCGCCGAGCGTATGGCCCCCCTGGTGCTCTGGATCGACGAGCTGGAGAAGGCCTTCGCCTCCGGGGGGACCGAGGACGGCGGGGTGAGCCAGCGGATCCTGGGAAGCTTCCTCTCCTGGATGCAGGAGCGGAAGGGCGACGTCTTCGTGGTGGCCACGGCCAACGACGTGGAGCGCCTTCCCCCGGCATTCCTCCGCAAGGGACGCTTCGACGAGATCTTCTTCGTCGACCTGCCGGACCGTCCGACCCGGGCAGCGATCTTCCGGATCCACCTGGAGAGCCGGGACCGGGATCCCGCGGGCTTCGACCTGGCGCTCCTGGCCGACGAGACCGAGGGGTTCAGCGGCGCCGAGATCGAGGAGGTCGTCGTCTCGGGCCTCTACACCGCCTTCACCTCGGAGCGGGACCTGAGCGACGAGATCCTCCTGGAGGAAGCCCGGAGCACCCGCCCGCTCTCGGTCACCATGGCGGAGAAGGTGGAGCGGCTCCGGGAGTGGGCCGCGGGGCGGACCGTCCGGGCCAACTGAAGCCCGGGCACGATCCCCGGCCGCGGGGGTGGCCCGGGCCGCTCAGCCGCCGTCCGGCGCCAGGTCAGCGAAGCGCTCCGTCAGCTCCTCGGCGGGGATCTCGACGAGATCGTCCACGGAGCGCTCCAGCCGGTCCATGACCCGGAGGAACGCGTCCACGGCGTCGGGATCGAAGTGGCCCCCTCTGCAGCTCCGGATCTCTTCGATGGCCAGGTCCGGGTCGGTGGCTTCCTTGTACGGCCGGGAGTGGGTCAGGGAGTCGAAGACGTCGGCCACCGCGACGATGCGACCCGCCAGGGGGATGTCCTCCCCCTCCATCCCCGGGGTGTAGCCCGTGCCGTCCCACTTCTCGTGGTGGGTCTCGGCGATCGTCCGGGCGACCTCCAGGAGGT
>CAZMPV010000209.1:3862-5701 GCA_964567985.1 uncultured Gemmatimonadaceae bacterium | reverse complement strand
AGGGCTCGACGAGCCCCCTGGAGCACGAGGACGAGGTGGTGGGCATCGTCCTCCGGAGCCGGACCGACGTGCGGCCGGTCTTCGTCTCGGTGGGCCACCGCATGGACCCGGAGAGCGCCGTGGACGTCGTCCTGAGCGTCACCCCCCGCTACCGCCTGGCCGAGCCGATCCGCCGGGCCCACCGCCTGGCGAACCGGCTCCGGAAGGAGGGGGAATGAAGAGCGCGGCCCGGCTCCACATCATGGCATGGCTCGTCCTCCCGTCGCTCGCTGGCTGCGGAGACGGCGACTCGAGCACCGGCCCGCCCGACGGCGGAACGGAGCCCGACCCGGGCGTCCGCCTCGAGCTCGTCTCCGACGACTTCCAGCGCCCGGTCCACCTGACCGCGCCCGCCGGCGACGACCGACTCTTCGTCGTCGAGCAAGCCGGCCGGATCCGCATTTTCGAAGACGGCGAGGTCCGCTCCACACCGTTCCTCGATATCCGCCAGCGGGTCTCCTCCGAGGGGGAGCGCGGGCTCCTCAGCCTGGCCTTCCACCCCCACTACGAAGGCAACGGCCGCTTCTTCGTCTACCTGACCGACCCGGACGGCGACTCCCGCGTCGAAGAGTGGACGGTTTCCGGAGATCCGAACGTCGCGGACCCGACCTCCGCCTCCCTCGTCCTGGGCGTCGAGCAGCCCTTCGCGAACCACAACGGCGGCCTCCTCCTCTTCGATCCGGACGGCCTGCTCCTGGTCGGCCTCGGTGACGGAGGGGACGCCGGCGACCCCGGGAACAACGGCCAGGACCCCCACACCCTCCTGGGGAGCCTCCTCCGCCTCGACGTGGACGGAGGGGATCCGTACGGCATCCCCCCGGACAACCCCTTCGCCGACGGCGACGGGGGCCGGCCCGAGGTCTGGGCGTACGGGCTCCGGAACCCCTGGCGCTACGCCATCGACCGCCCCACCGGCCTCCTCTACGTCGCCGACGTGGGCCAGAGCGACTGGGAGGAGGTGAACGTCGGGGCGGTGGACGAGCCCGGGCTCAACTACGGCTGGAACGTCATGGAGGGGACCCACTGCTTCCGGCCGTCATCCGGGTGCGACGAGACCGGGCTGACGCTGCCCGTCCTGGAGTACTCCCACGCCGAGGGGTGCTCGATCACCGGGGGCGTCGTCTACCGGGGGGAGGCCGTCCCGGCGCTCCAGGGGCGTTACCTCTACGCCGACCTCTGTGAGGGGTGGATCCGGAGCTTCCGCTTCGCCGACGGCGAGGCCACCGACGTGGTCGAGCACGTCTCCGGGGGGATCGGGAGCCCGGTGTCGTTCGGCACGGACGGCAGCGGCGAGGTCTACGTGATGACGGCGGAGGGCGGGGTGTACCGGTTCACCGGATCCGGAAGCTGACCGGAGCCGCCAGCCGGCGCCCCGTCCGCGCTTCACCGGGAGGGGGTCGTCTCCCGGCGAGCCTACATCCCGCCCCCCGGCGCCACCGCGATGCACTCGATCTCCACCGCTGCCCCCAGGGCCAGACCGTCCGCCCCCAGGGCCGACCGCGCCGGTGGCTCGCCCGGGAAGAACTCCCGGTAGACCTCGTTCATGGCGCCCCATTCCGACATGTCGTCGATGAAGGCGGTGCACTTGACCACGTCCTCCATGGACGCGCCCGCCTCTTCCAGCGTCGCCCGGATGTTCTCCATCGTCTGCCGGGTCTCGGGGCCGATGCCGCCCTCCACCAGCTCCGTCGTGCCGGGACGGTTCCCGACCTGGCCCGAGAGGAAGATCAGTGGGCCGCTGGCCTTCACGGCCGGTGAGAACGGCAGCCCCTCCTGGGCCGAGACCAGGACCTCCTTGGA
>CAZMPV010000209.1:0-3762 GCA_964567985.1 uncultured Gemmatimonadaceae bacterium | reverse complement strand
GCCCCGCTCACGCCAGCCGCTCGGTCATCTGCTCCAGGTGGACCAGGTCGTGGCCGGCCAGGATCTTCCGCTGCTCGCCGAGGGCGAGCACGACGTCGGCCTCCTGATGCAGGCCGGTCTTCTCCAGCTCCTTCCGGCCCAGCGAGCGCCAGAACGTCAGGTTCACCTCCCGGGCCTTCCTGAACCGCCCGGCCAGCGCTCCCGGATCGGCGTCGCCCCACGCCTGCGCCGACACCCACCGGTCCTGGTCGATGCCGGGAAAGGACGGCGACTCGTCGAAGGCGGTGGTCCGGCACCGGAACCCGAAGACCCACTCGATGTCGAGGAGGTGGCCGAGGATCTCGACGGGGCTCCAGGTGTCGGGCTCGGGCCGGTCTCTGAAGGCGTCGGTCCCGTGCTCCTCGAGCAGCACATCGATCCGATCCGGCGTGGCCTCCAGCACCTCCAGGGGATCCTTCTCGCCCAGGGCGTGGAGCTGCCGCCGCCAGAAGTCGTAGCCCGGGGCCGCGCCGCTCATGATCGGATCGGCCTCACTGGCCCGCGCCCCGCTCGTACGCCACCTCGCCCCCGACGATCGTGTAGTCGATCCGGGTGTTCGGGATCTCGGCCTCGGGCACCGTCAGGATGTCCTGGCTGAGCACGGTGACGTCGGCGAGCTTGCCCGGGGTCAGGCTCCCCTTGAGCTCCTCCTCGAAGGCCAGGTAGGCGTTGTTGATCGTGTAGCTCTCCAGGGCCTCCATCCTCGTCATCGCCTGGGAGGGGTGGAACTTCTCGCCGGTGTTCATCATCCGGGACACCGAGGCGTAGTAGGAGGCGATGGGGTCGATCCGCTCCACCGGAACGTCCGTGCCGTTGCCGAGCATGGCGCCGCTGTCGATCAGGTCCCGCCACCGGTACGAGGTGATGCGGCTCCGCTCCTCGCCGAGCCGCGTCGGAATCCAGGGGCCGTCCGACGTGGCGTGGACCCCCTGGACCGCGGCCAGGACGCCGAGCTCGCCGAAGCGGGGGATGTCGTCCGGGTGGATGTGCTGGGCGTGCTCGATCCGCCAGCGGAGCTCCTCGCCCGCTTCGCCGGTCTCGCCCCAGACCCGCTCGTAGAGGTCGAGCACCTCCCGGTTGGCCCGGGTTCCGATGGCGTGGGTGTTCACCTGGAAGCCGTGCTCGACCGCCAGCTCGGCGGTGCGCTCGATCTCTTCCACGGGCTCGAGGACGAGCCCGGTGTTCCCCTCCAGGTCCGCGTAGGGCTCCAGGAGCCACGCCCCGTGGGAGCCCAGGGCGCCGTCGATCTGTCGCTTGATCGAGCGCACGGTGAGAAAGTCGTTGCCCTCGGCGACCATCCGGTAGTCCGGCAGCTTCTCGGCCATCTCCTCGTTGGACTCCCGGCGCACCATGACGTAGAGGCGGACCGGGAGGTTCCCTTCCTGCTCCAGGGTCCGGAAGAAGTCGATGGTCTCGAAGGAGGAGCCGGCGTCGTGGAAGGAGGTGACCCCGTTCCTGAGCGCCTCCCGGGCGGCCAGGCGGACCTGCTCCCGCCGGTTGCGCTCGACCTCCTCGGCGGACCGCCGGGACTGGTATTCGTCGATGGCGGCCTCGACGATGTCCTGGGCGTTCTCCCGGAGCAGCCCGGTGGGCTCGCCGTCCGGCCCCCGGACGATCGTGCCGCCGTCCGGGTCCGGCGTGTTCCGGTCGATCCCCGCGGCGGCCAGGGCGGCGTCGTTGGCGAACGACGCGTGGCCGCTGGCGTGGCCCAGGTAGACCGGATTGTCGGGCGAGACGGCGCTGAGCCCGTCGTTCAGGGGCACCCCGTCCACGTTGGGCTCCGGCACCTCGTCCCACTTCTCCTGGTGCCAGCCCCGGCCGAAGACCCACTCGCCGGGCCCGGCCTCCTCCACCGCCGCCGCCACCATCTCCACGATCTCGCCGTAGTTCGCCACGTCGTTCAGGTCCAGGATCTGCTGGGCCCGCCCCAGGCTCATGTAGTGGCCGTGGCCTTCGATGAAGCCGGGGATCGCGGTACGGCCGTCGAGCTCGATCACCCGGGTGTCCGGGCCGACGAGGGCGTCGATCTCGGCGTCGGTCCCCACGGCGGCGATCTCGTGGCCCCGGACGGCCAGGGCCTGGGCTTCGCCGATGTCGGGGTCCACGCTGACGACCTTGCCGCCCCGAAGCACCACGTCGGCGAAGCCGCCTTCGGGGGCCGAGGGTCCACAGCCGACGGCGAAGAGCCCCAGCATCGCCACCGTGAGGGCGGCGGCGGGATCGGAGAACGGGAATCGGCGTCGGCGCACGGCTGCCTCCAGGCGAGGATCTTTCGATGCGAAGGACCGACAAAGTGTGGATCCGACGTGGCCCCCGCCAGGCCCGCCGCAGATCCGCGGCTGGCCACGAAACTCCGAACCCCGAAGATTCGAAGTGGAGCTTGAACGCCACGTCCGGGGCGCTCCCGCGGTGAGACCCCGCATCGCATTCCTCCGGGAGGAAGACGTGCTCGATCCGATCATTCCGGCGGCCATGGTTTTCACGCTGCTCCTCGTCCTCCTCATCGGCGGCTTCGTCGTCACCTATCCGGTGACCAGGAGGCTGGGAAGGGCGCTCGAAGCGTACCTCGACAGGCAGCGCTCCGGGGGCGCTTCCGGCGAAGAGATCGCCACCCTCCGCCGACAGCTCCACGCCCTGAAGCGCCAGGTCGACGCCGTGGCCGAGAAGCAGGACTTCGTCGAAGCGCTCCTGGAGGAGCGGAAGGGCGCCTCCCTGCCGGGATCCGAAGGCGAGGACGACCGGCGCTCCTGAGGCCGGGTGCCCCCCGGGCGGTCGCCGGGTATAATGCCTTTTCACGCCGAACCCTGATTCCTCGAGCCCCCGTGACCGCCCATGAGCCGATCCATGGACCGACGCGACTTCGTTCGGAAGGCCACCGCCGCCGCGGGCCTGGCCGCCGCCGGCCCCGCCGCCCTCTCCGCCGCCACGATCGACGGCGAAGCGAGCTCCGGGACCGAAGAGCTCGCCGCCCCGGTCGTCCACGCCCCACGGTCCGTCTCGCCGGTGGTGATCTCGGACGTGAGCGGGATCCGCTACAGGAACGGCGGCCCCGAGAGCGCCGTCGAGCGCGCCTTCCGGGGGATCACCGAGGGCGAGGACGTCCTGGAGGCCCTGATCGCCGGGGTGAACATCCCCGAGCGGGACCCCGAGGAGGCCGGGATCGGCTACGGCGGCCTCCCCAACGCCGACGGCGTGGTCCAGCTCGACTCCTGCTGCATGCACGGCCCCCGGAAGTGGGCCGGCGGCGTGGCCTCCCTCGAGGGCGTCCGGACGCCGTCGCGGGTGGCGAAGGCGGTCATGGAGCTCACCGACCACCACCTCCTGGTGGGCGACGGCGCCCGGGAGTTCGCCCGGGACGTGGGCTTCGAGATCGAGGACGACCTGAACACCGAGAAGTCCCGCTCCCTCTGGCTCGAGTGGCGTCGCCGGATCGATCCGGGCCACTGGCTGGACCCCCGGGAGCGCCTGGAAGGCCTCAGGGGGCCCGCGGGCGAGACCGACCCCGACGTGATCCAGGACGACACCACGTCGGTTGGGATCGGCCGGAGGGGAAGCGGGCCCGCCCGCCCCGACGGGGCCCCGTCGGCCGACGCAGAGGGTGCCCTCTCCCGGGCCGAGCTCCGGGCCCGGGCCGACGCCTGGTACCGGGCCGGCCTCTCCATGGTGGACGACGGGCTCATCGACCCGAGCTCCTTCTGGGGGACCATCAACTGCAACGGGATC
>CAZMPV010000208.1:0-5714 GCA_964567985.1 uncultured Gemmatimonadaceae bacterium | reverse complement strand
ACACACCCCTCGCCAGGAACGTCGACTTCACGCTGGAGACCCTCGGCGGAGGGGGCGACGGGGATCTGGTCGTTTTCAACGACACCAACATCTGGGACGGCGGCGGAATGGGGGACCCGAACAACGTCCGAATGGTCCAGAACCTGGTGTCGTTTTCCAACGGCGGCCCGCGCTCCGGCGGTACGAAGGTCTGGCTCGACAAGGGTCGGAGCGCGGCGAGGGGCTGCTGCGGTATCCTCTCCACGTTCATCAACACGATCCAGGGAGAGGGACTGACGTTCGATGAGATCTCGACCAGCGGCGGCTCGCTGACGTCGATTCCGTCGGACGTGAAGGTGCTCTTCCTCTGGGTGCCCCGCGTCGCCTTCACGGTCAGTGAGGTCAACACCCTGAAGCAGTTCATCAGCGACGGCGGGCGCGTGGTGTACATTGCTGAGTACGAGAGCTTCTACGGCTCGATCGGGATCGCCGTATTGAATCAGCTCCTGTCGGACATGGGTGCTCAGATGCGGAACCTGGGTGGCATCGTGGCGTCGGGCTACCAGGTGGCGCCCGGCTCCTCGCTGCGGAGCCACCAGATCACCGAGGGAATGACGCAGGTGACGCTCGCTGCTCTCTCCGTCCTGGATCCGGGCCCGAACGACGCGCCCCTCTTCTTCGATCCGACGAACACTCACCTTGTCGCTGCGGTGCCCGAGATCGATCTGACGCCGCTACCGGCGACCGTGGCGAGCGTCGAATCCAGGATCCAGGCACGTCTCGAGTCGATGCCGTCGGCATCGGCACCGTTGAGCGGGACCCAGGAGCTGAAGGCGAGCGGCGAGGGCCTCGAGGACGATCCGCCGGAGCGGTAGAAGATGAACCGCCGTCCCCGCCCGGGGGCGGCGGTCTTCGACGGACGGGTGGCTCTCCGGAATGGATTGTCCCCGTGAACACCCCCGGCCACGCCGTTTTGAACCTGACCCTCCTGGGTCGGGACGACGACCGCGCCCTCGACCTGGCCGTCGTCGCCGGGGCCCTCGTGCCGGACCTGCCGATGGTGGGGTTCTACGCCTGGACCCGGCTGGTCCAGGGGCTGCCCGAGGCGGTCATCTGGAGCGACGCCTACTTCCGGCCGGGCTGGCAGGCCTTCTTCGACACCTTCAACTCGGCGCCCTTCGTCCTGCTCCTGCTGTGGGTGGCGCACCGGGCGGACTGGAGCCGGACCCGGGCCTTCTGCCTGAGCATGCTCCTCCACTTCGCCCTGGACCTGCCGCTCCATCACTCCGACGGCCACCGGCACTTCTTTCCCCTGAGCGACTTCCGCTTCGAGAGCCCGGTGTCGTACTGGGATCCGGGGCATTTCGGGAACGTGATCGGAGTGCTGGAGATCGCCCTGGTGCTGGGTCTCACGATCTTCGTCCTCTGGCCCCGCTTCCGGTCGTGGCCGTGGCGGGTGGGGCTGGTGGTGGCGAACCTGTACTACGCGGCCATCGGGGTCTGGGCGGCCGTGGTCTGGAGCTGAGCCGAGCGCGGCGTCGCACGGTGCGTCCGCCGGGGGGGCGGCTTCCCGGGCCGGCCTCGCCTTGGTCTGCGGCGCGCCATCCGTATATTCCGTGGCAGCCGTCCCGGCGCCGTCCCCGGGACGGAGAGCCGGATCCCGAGTCGAGCACCGAGTCCAGCGGAGCACCATGGAGCGAGCCGAGCTCTCCCTGACCGACGACGCCAGGGTCCCGAGCCTCACCCGGATCGTGGAAGGGTTGGGCCCTCGTGCGGTCCTACGCCGGGGTGCCGGGGAGGTCCGGGGCTTCTGGGCCCGGGGCGAGCGCTGGGTCGCGCACCTGGGCTCGGTGGCCACCCTGGAGGAGCCAGCGGGCTCCGACGACCGCTTCCGCTTGATCTGGCGCCGGGGGCGGGCGCTCCTGGAGTCGGTGGAGCCGGCGTCGGTCCAGGGCGGCGCGTCCTCCCGGCCGCCGCGGCTCTACGGGGGCTTCTCCTTCCGGCCCGACCTGGACCCGGACCCCTTCTGGGAGTCCTTCCCGGCGGCGAGCTTCGTGCTGCCGGCAGTGGAGGTCGTCGGCGACGGGAAGGAGGCCCGGGTGAGCCTCCGGGGCGCGGCGGAGGTGGGAAGCGACGGGGAGGAGTCGGCGTGGGCCGAGCTCCGGGAGCGGCTCGAGGAGCTGGTGCGGGAGATGCTGGAGGCCGAGGGGGATGCCGACGACTCCGGGTCCTCGGCTTCTCCGCCCCGCTCCCTGACCGAGACCGAGCGGGAGGCGTGGGAGCGGGCCGTCGGGGAGGCCGTCGAGTCCATCGAGCACGGGGCCGTCGAGAAGGTCGTCCTGGCCCGGACGCTGGACGTCGCCCTGGCCGAGGCCGCCGACCCGGTCCGGGCGGTCATGAACCTCTGGCGGGAGAATCCGGGCACCCACGTCTTCCTCTATGAGCCCGCGGCGGGGGCGGCGCTGGTGGGGGCGGCCCCGGAGACGGTGGCCACGGTCTCGGAGGGGCGCTTCCGGGCCACGGCGGTGGCGGGCTCCATCGGCCGGGGCCGCTCGCCCGAGGAGCAGGAGGCGCTGGCGCTCCGGCTCCTGGAGAGCGAGAAGGACAGGGAGGAGCACGAGATCGCGGTCCGGGACATGGTGAGCCGGCTCGATCCCCTTGCCGACGAGCTCTCCTGGGACTCGGAGCCCCACGTCCTCACCCTCTCCCGGATCCAGCACCTGGAGACGCGGATCCAGGCCACCCTCCGGGACGACGAGCACGCCCTGTCGGCCCTGGAGGCGCTCCACCCGACGCCGGCCGTCTGTGGCCTTCCCCGGGACGCGGCCCTGGAGTTCCTCCGGGTGGAGGAGCCCTTCGAACGGGGCTGGTACGCGGGGCCGGTAGGCTGGTTCGACGCCGCCGGCGACGGTCTCTTCGCCCCGGCGCTCCGTTGCGCGGTCTCCCGAGGGTCGGCGTGGCGGCTCTTCGCCGGCGCGGGCATCGTCCGGGCTTCCGTGCCGGCCCGGGAGTGGGAGGAGACCCGGATCAAGTTCCAGCCCGCGCTCCGGGCCCTGGACGCCGGGAGCGGCGGGTGAAGGACGCGAACCGGAACCAGCTCTGGGCCCGGGCGTTCACGGAGGAGCTGGTCCGTGCCGGGGTCCGGACGGTCTGCATCGCCCCGGGCTCCCGCTCCACGCCGCTGGTGCTGGCGTGCGCCCGGGTGGAGGGCCTCCGGGTCCTGACCCACCTGGACGAGCGCTCCGCCGCCTACTTCGCCCTCGGGCTGGGCAAGGCCACCGGCCGGCCCGCCGCGGTGGTGACGACGTCGGGCACCGCCACCGCGAATCTCTTCCCGGCCGTGGTGGAGGCGTCCCAGGCCGAGGTCCCCCTGCTCCTGCTGACGGCGGATCGCCCGCACCGCCTGCGGGACGCCGACGCGAACCAGTCGATCGACCAGATCCGTCTCTACGGCGAGCACGTCCGGGCCTTCGTCGAGGTGGCGCCGCCCACGGTCGAGGACCGGGCGCTCCGGCACCTCCGGAGCGTGGCGGGCCGGGCCGTCGCCTCCGCGGTGGGGATGCCGGCCGGACCGGTCCACCTGAACTTTCCCTTCGACAAGCCCCTGGAGCCCACGCCGGTGGTGGGCGACGTGGACGCCGGCTTCTACGACGAGCATCCGCTCGCCGCGGAGGGCCGGGCCGAGGGCGAGGCCTTCGCCCGGATCGGCACCCGGCGGCCGGAGGCCGAGGCCGCCGAGATCGAGGCGGTGGCCGTGCTCCTCCAGGGCTCGGAGCGTGGGCTGGTGGTGGCCGGGCCCTCGACGGAGCCGGGGAGGACGGGGCCCGCGGCCGTGCGGCTGTCCGCGGCCTCCGGCTTTCCCCTCCTGGCCGATCCTCTCTCCGGGGCCCGCTACGGCCCGGCGGGCGACGCCCTGGTCTCCGGGCGCTACGACCTCTTCCTCCGGGACCCGGAGGTCCGGGAGCGCCTGCGACCCGAAGTGGTGCTCCGGATCGGCTCCGCCCCCACCTCCGCGGCGCTGAACACCTACCTGGAGGAGGCGCTCGACGCCCGGCAGATCGTCATCGACGCGGGGGGGCGCTGGAAGGACCACCTCTCGGTGGCGAACGACTACGTCCAGGCCGATCCGACCCAGGTCCTGGACGTCCTGGGGGCGGCGGTGCCCCGGGTGGCCTCCGACGAGTGGCGGAGCCTGTGGAGCCGGGCCGAGGAGCGCGCGGACCGGACGGTCACCGCCGAGCTGGAGGCCGGCGAGGTCTTCGAGGGCGAGCTCATGGCCGACGTGGTGGACGTGCTCCCCGGGGGGAGCGCGCTCTTCGTCTCCAGCAGCATGCCCGTCCGGGACCTGGACGCTTACGCCCCGCCCCGTGAGGCGGCGCTCCGGACGTTCGGGAACCGGGGTGCCAGCGGGATCGACGGGATCGTATCCACCGCCCTCGGCGTGAGCGTGGGATTGGAGCGGCCGGTGGTGGCGGTCGTGGGCGACCTGGCCTTCTACCACGACATGAACGGGCTCCTGGGCACCCGGATCGACGGAGCCGAGGTCGTCTTCGTCCTGGTGAACAACGATGGCGGCGGGATCTTCCACATGCTCCCGATCCGGGAGCACGAGCCCGCCTTCACGTCGCTCTTCGCCACGCCCCACGGGCTGGACTTTCGCCACGCCGCCGCCCTCTACGACCTTCCGTACCGTCGGGTCGGGATCGGCATGGAGCTGCGCTCGGCCGTGGCGGACGCCCTGGCCGAGGGCGGCAGCCGCATCCTGGAGGTGCGCAGCGACCGGGAGACGAACCACGCCCGGCACGAGGAGACCGCCCGGGCGGTCCGCGACGCGATCAGAGACGAGCTCACGAATCAAGGAGAGGCAGGATGAGAGAGCCGGACTGGACCACGGTGAAGGAGTACGAGGACATCACCTACCGGAAGAGCCACGGGGTGGCGCGGATCGCCATCGACCGCCCCGAGATCCGCAACGCCTTCCGGCCCGAGACGCTGGACGAGCTCATCGACGCCTTCCGGGACGCCGGCGAGGACACCGAGATCGGGGTGGTCCTCCTCACCGGGGAGGGTCCGGCCGAGGACGGCAAGTACGCCTTCTGTTCCGGCGGCGACCAGAAGGTCCGGGGCGACGCGGGCTACGTCGGGGGCGAGGGCGTGCCCCGGCTCCACGTCCTGGAGCTCCAGCGCTACATCCGGACCATGCCGAAGCCGGTGATCGCCCTGGTGGCCGGCTACGCGATCGGGGGCGGCCACGTGCTCCACGTCGTGTGCGACATGACCCTTGCCGCCGACAACGCCGTCTTCGGTCAGACCGGCCCCAAGGTCGGCAGCTTCGACGGCGGCTTCGGCGCCTCCTACCTGGCCCGTCAGATCGGCCAGAAGCGTGCCCGGGAGATCTGGTACCTCTGCCGGCAGTACTCCGCCGAGGAGGCCTACGAGATGGGGATGGTGAACAAGGTCGTCCCGGTGGAGGAGCTCGAGGCCGAGGGCTGGGACTGGGCCCAGGAGATCCTGGACAAGAGCCCCCTGGCCATCCGCCGCCTCAAGTCGGCGTTCAACGCCGACGTCGACGGCCAGACCGGCCTCCAGCAGCTCGCCGGCAACGCGACCCTGCTCTTCTACCAGACCGAGGAGGGCCAGGAGGGCCGGAACGCCTTCCTGGAGAAGCGGGAGCCCGACTTCCGCCAGTACCCCTGGCTGCCCTGGTGACGGGCGCGTGAAATCGGCGCAGGGCG
>CAZMPV010000207.1:0-5742 GCA_964567985.1 uncultured Gemmatimonadaceae bacterium | reverse complement strand
GGCCCGGACCCGCCATCCGGTGCCCCGGTCCACCACGTCCCGTAGCGCGTCCAGCGTCAGGTACGCCACCCGGGGGTCCAGGACGGGGACCGGGGTCTCCATGGCCCGCCAGAGGACCCGGCCCCGGGGATCCTCGATCCGGGTGATCACGTGGGGCTCGACCCGCCGACCCCCGTTGCCGAAGGCGGCGAAGGCTGCGACGAGCTCCGCCGGGACCACCTCGGCCGTTCCCAGGAAGATCGACGGATAGGAGGGGATCTCGGTCTCGATGCCCAGCTTCCGGGCCTGCTCGATCACCCGGCCGATCCCCAGGCGGCTCCCGAGGCTGACCGTGGCCACGTTCGACGAGGCGACCAGCGCGTCCCGGACCGTGGTGTGGTGGGCCTGACCGGTCGCCGAGGAGGGGCTCGAGGCCAGATGCCAGGCCCGGTCGTACTCCCCCCGGGGCTCCACCGTGAGGGAGTCCACCCGCACCAGGTGGCCCTGGGTGAAGCCCTCCGACAGCGCCGCCGAGTAGACGACCGGCTTGAAGGCGGAGCCGGGCTGGCGGCGGGCCTGGAGGGCCCGGTCGAACTGGCTGCTCGAGAAGTCGCGCCCCCCGACCAGGGCCCGGACCCGGCCGGTGGCGGGATCCAGGGAGACCACCATCCCCTGGAGCTGCGACGACGTCCCGTCCGGAGACTCTCCGGCCGCCGTCTCCGGCGGCGTGAAGCGGCCGTAGGCGTGGTCCTCGACGCGCTCGATCTGGTGGACGAGAGCCTCTTCCGCCCGGCGCTGGAGCTCGGGATCCAGGGCCGTGAAGATCCGCAGGCCCGCCCGGTCCCCGGGCTCGGTGATGATCCGCTCGAGCTCCCGGCGGACCGCCGAGGCGTAGTACGAGCCCGCCTCCCAGGCCAGCTCCCGTCGGGTCAGCTCCAGGGGGGTCTCCCCGGCTCGCCGGGCCCGGTCCGGCGCTACCACGCCTTCCCGGGCCAGGACGCCCAGGACCACGTCGCGGCGGTTCACCGCCCGGCGGGGATGGCTCCGGGGGGCATAGCCCCCCGGGTTCCTGGCCAGCCCGATCAGGAGCGCCGACTCGGCCAGGTTCAGCTCCTGGACCCGCTTGTCGAAGTAGTGGAGAGCCGCGGTGCCGACCCCGTAGACACCGCCCCCCAGGTAGATGTGGTTCAGGTAGAGCTCGAGGATCTGGTCCTTCGTGAGGCGGGCCTCGATGGCCAGGGCCAGCCGGACCTCCATCGCCTTCCGTCGCCACTTCGACGACGAGAGGAGGTCCTTGCCGTAGATGTTCCGGGCGAGCTGCATGGTGATCGTGCTCGCCCCCTCCACGACCCGGCCCCGGGTCACGTTCCGGACGAGGGCCCGGCCGGCGGCCCGGAGGTCCACCCCCCGGTGCGCCCTGAAGCGGCGGTCCTCCACGGCGACGAAGCCCTCCCGGAGCTCCCGGGGCACGTCCTCGAGCTCGACGACGATGCGTCGGGGTCCGGGGAGGTGGCCGGCGAGCTCTCCGTCCCGGTCGTAGACGTGGGGCGGCTCTGGGGGGCGGTATCCGTCCAGCGAGCCCAGGGAGGGGCAGGCGCCCCCGGCGCAGGCGGGGGTGAGGAGCCAGATAGATACGAGGAGGCCCAGGAGGACGAGCCCGGTCGCTGCCAGGAGCCTCGCCCCGAGCGGGAAGGATCCGGTCGCCCGGCGGAGAGCGGGGCCGGCGTGTCGCACGGCCCGGACTGCGTGGAGCCGGAGGGTTCGGAGGGCGGCACGAAGTCGGTCCATCGTCTCTCGCTTCGGTGAGCCGCGGCGTGGCGGCGGGTGCGTTCGGGTCACCTCACCGAATGAAGTAACAAGTTCCGTGCCACGGCCGCCGGCGAGGCCCTGACGGGCCCGAGCCCGGCGTCGCCCGTCCTACTCCTTCAGGCTGCGCCCCCCGTCCACCACCACGACCTCTCCCGTGACGAAGGGGGAGCGGGCCAGGAAGAGGACCGTTCGCACCACGTCGTCGGGCGTGCCCAGCCGGCCCAGGGCCGTCTTCTCCCGGGAGGCCTCACGCTGGGCTTCGTCGTAGTCCTCGGGGGGGAGCACCGTGCCCGGGGCGACCGCGTTCACCCGGACGGCGGGGGCCAGGGCTCGGGCCATGACCCGGGTCAGGTGGACCAGCGCCGCCTTCGAGACCGAGTGGTGGGGGTGCTCGACCCAGGGCTGGAAGGCGGAGAGGTCCACGATGTTCACGACGCTCCCGCCGTCGTCCTCCAGCAATCCGGCCAGGGCCCGGACCAGGAGGAAGGGGCCCTTCACGTTCACGTCCATCGTCCGGTCCCACTCTTCCTCGTCCACCTCCATGAGGGGCGCGCGGAAGAAGGTGGAGGCGTTGTTGACCAGGAGGTCGAGGCGGCCGAAGGTCTCTCGGAGCGTTCCGGCCATGCGCTCCACGTGGTCGCTCCGGGAGACGTCGCCCGGAAGGAGCACGACGCGGCGGCCCATCCCGTCGAGGCGCTCGGCCAGCTCCTCGGCCGCCCGCTCGGACGAGTGGTAGTTCACGGCCACGTCGTAGCCGGCGTCGGCCAGGCCGAGGGAGAGGGCCCGTCCTACGCGGACGGCGCCGCCGGTGACGAGTGCGACCGGGCTCAACCAGGACTCCGGACGAGAGGATCGAGGGGCGTCTGCCGGACCGGCCTCTCTCCGGGAGGGGAGGGGCCGACGCCGGCCCCTGAAGCTATCCCACCGGCCGGGACCGGGCCAAGGCCGGGCCCGCGGACGGTAGACGGCCCCGATGATGCGGACGGCGCCGCCCCCCCGCCGGATCGGCGCTCCGGCTCGGGGGTTTCACGCTCCGGACCGAGGGAGGAATCACGCACAGCCGATTGAGCACCGAGAGGAAGGGAGACCAGCCGAAATGTCCGATCTCAGCGGACGAGTCGCGATCGTCACCGGAGGCACGAAGGGAATCGGCCTGTCCATCGCCGAGGCGATGGCCGACGCCGGCGCCCACGTGGTCGTCAGCGCCCGCACCGAAGCCGACGTGGATTCGACCGCCGACGCCCTGTCCGACCGGGGGAGCGGAGGGACCCTGGGCCACGTCTGCGACGTCCGGTCGGCGGAGGATTGCCAGGCTCTGATCGACGCCGCGGTGGAGCGCTTCGGCCGGCTCGACGTCCTCGTGAACAACGCCGGCGTCGGGCGCTACAAGCCGGTGCAGGAGATGAGCCTCGAGGACTGGCACGTCCAGATCGAGACGAACCTGAACGGAGTCTTCTACTGCTCGAAGGCCGCGATCCCCCACCTCTCCGCCACCGGCGACGGCTGGATCGTGAACATCGGCTCCCTGGCCGGGAAGAACACCTTCAGCGGCGGGGCCGCCTACAATGCCTCCAAGTTCGGACTCGTGGGCTTCAGCGAGGCCATGATGCTCGACATCCGTCACGACGACGTCCGGGTCAGCCTGGTCATGCCCGGGAGCGTGGACACCCACTTCAGCGGCCGGAATCCGGACGAGAACCCCCGGGACTGGGCCCAGAAGCCCGAGGACGTGGCCCGGGCGGTCATGAGCCTCTTCGAGCAGCCCGGCCGGACCCACGTGAGCCGGATCGAGATGCGGCCGAGCCAGCCGCCGAAGAAGTAGAAGAAAGGTGGGCTAGGGGACCGCTCGAACCCCTAGGAGAGGATCCCGGTGAGAAGCTGGAGGATCGCCCAGTCCGCTCTCCAGGCCGTCACGTGGACCAGGAGCACGGGGACCGCCCAGTCGGCGACCAGGGCCGTTCCCCCGGCGAGGAACCAGCCCATCAGCACGTCGCCGGGGTAGTGCACGCCCAGGTAGCAGCGCGAGACTCCCACCAGGAGGGCCAGGGCCAGGAGCCCGAGGGCCAGGGGAAGCGGCACCACGAGGAGCAGCGGCAGAACGACCGAGAGCGACGCCGCGGCGTGACCGGACGGAAAGCTGAACCGGTCCGGGACGTCGACGTGCGAGCGCATCACCACCCGCAGGGTCGGCCGCGGCCGGGAGATCGCGCGCTTGACCACCTGCACCAGGAGGTGCGAGACGGCCAGCGTGAACGCCACCTCCAGGGCGACCACCACCGAGATCGGCGTCCAGCCGCTCAGCAGCAGAAGTCCGACCCCGACCGTCACCACGGGCCCGCCGAGGACGGTGGCCGCCCGCATGACACGGTCCAGGACGCGGCCTCGGCGCAGCACGACGGCGTGCAGCAACCGCTCGTCCACGTTCCCGAGAATGAAGATCCAGCTCGACATGCCGGGTCCTTTGCCCTCGTCGGTGAGAGACGGATACGCTCCCGGGTGACTCTTGATTAGAAGGGTAGCGTCCGGGTGTAACAAGGCCCGCGCTTTCATGTGACGACGACGAACGTGCCGGCGATCGGGCGCTCGGGGGGCGCCGATGCGTTGCGTCTTTACGGGCTCCACCCGCCGGGCCAACTTTGCGTTTCCGGCGGCCCTGCCCGAGGCACGCGGCGACGGAGCGTCCGACCCGGCCCCGGCTCGGAGACGAGATCCAATCCAGGGAGGCAGCGATGAGCGACGAATACCGGATCGAGCGGGACTCTCTCGGCGAGGTCCGGGTCCCGAAGGACGCCCTCTACCAGGCCCAGACCCAGCGGGCGGTGGAGAACTTCCCGATCAGCGGCCGGGGCTTCGGTCGGCGCTTCATCCAGGCGCTGGGCTGGATCAAGCGGGCCGCCGCCGAGACGAACGCCGAGCTGGGCACCGTGGACGGGACGTTGGCCGAGGCGATCGCCGGGGCCGCCACCGAGGTGGCCGAGGGGCGCTGGGACGACGAGTTCCCCATCGACATCTACCAGACGGGCTCCGGAACCTCGACGAACATGAACGCCAACGAGGTCATCGCCACCCGGGCCAACCAGCTTCTGGGCGGCGACGCCCCGGAGTCCGTGCACCCGAACGACCACGTCAACTTCGGCCAGTCCTCGAACGACACGATCCCCACCGCGATCCACGTCTCGGTCCGGGTGGCCATCCTGGAGGAGCTGATCCCGGCCCTCGAGGGGCTCCGGGCGGCGCTGGACGAGAAGGCCGAGGCGTTCGACGGCGTCGTGAAGTCCGGCCGCACCCACCTCATGGACGCCACGCCGGTTCGTCTCGGCCAGGAGTTCGGTGGCTACGCCCAGCAGGTGAAGCGGGGCATCGAGCGGCTGATCCGGGGCTCGGACGAGCTGGCCGAGGTGGCCCTGGGGGGCACCGCCACGGGGACGGGGATCAACACCCATCCGGACTTCGCCCCGAAGGCGATCGAGCGGATCTCGGAGCTGGCGGGCTGCGACTTCTACGAGGCCGAGGATCACTTCGAGGCCCAGGCCGCCAAGGACGCCTGCGTGAGCGTCTCGGGGGCGCTGAACGCGGTCGCAACCGGCCTCATGAAGATCGCGGACGACGTCCGCTGGCTCTCCAGCGGCCCGACTTCAGGGATCTCGGAGATCACGATCCCCGCGGTCCAGCCCGGCAGCTCGATCATGCCCGGCAAGGTGAACCCGGTCATGGCCGAGGCGGTGATGATGGCGTCGGCCCGGGTGGCCGGGAACCACACCACGGTCACCGTGGCCGGCGGCCGGGGGAACTTCGAGCTCAACGTGATGATGCCCGTCATCGCCCAGGCGCTGCACGAGTCGGTGACCCTGCTCGCCAACGCGAGCCGGGTCTTCGCCGAGCGCTGCGTCCGGGGGATCGAGGCGAACGAGGAGCGGGCCCGGGAGCGCCTGGAGAAGAACCCGTCGATCGCCA
>CAZMPV010000206.1:0-5751 GCA_964567985.1 uncultured Gemmatimonadaceae bacterium | reverse complement strand
ATCCGGTGGATGCTCCCCCGCCGGTCCTTGCCCAGGAAGTAGCCGGCCCGGCGGTCCTCCTCGGTGTACTGGTACGGGATCAGCTCGTCGAAGAGGGAGATCACCTCGTCGCAGCACTCCTCGAGGTACTCGAGGTCCACGTTGAAGATGAAGTCGTCGCCGCCGATGTGACCCACGAACCCGCCCGGAGCCAGGCCCCGAACGAGGTCCCTGAGGATCTTCGAGAGGAGGAGGATGACCCCGTCGCCGTGGTTGTACCCGTACCGGTCGTTGAACTCCTTGAAGTGGTCCAGGTCGGCGTAGCAGACGGCGAACCTCCCTCCCGAGGAGAGGCGCTCGGCCAGGTCCCGCTCGATCTGCACCGTTCCGGGCAGGCGGGTCGTGGGATGGACGCTGACGTCCCGGGCCGCCCGCCGCAGCACCAGGGCCATCCGCAACCGCTTCTCCCGGTCCGAGATCTCGCCGCTTATGACCTCGTCCGCACCGGCCGCCAGGCCGTCGGCCGGCAGGGATGCGGCTCCGCCGGCCGTGAGCACGACCACCGGCACGATGGACGTGAAGGCGTCGTCCTTGACCCGACGGCAGAGCTCGAGGCTCCGTTCCGGGTCCCGGGAGGCGTCCAGGACCAGGCAGGCGGGAAAGGAGCGGTTCAGGTAGTCGTCGACCTCGCCCAGGGAGTCCACGTGGCTGACCTGCATACCCTGACTCTCTCCGAAGGCGGAGATCAGCTCCGGAAGGGGAGCGTCTCCCGGCCCAAAATAGATGATGGTCCGCTCGGATGACATGTTCGGAGGCCGGTCCGGTTGCTCGGGAGGGTCAGCGTTCGACGTTAAATCCGCCCCAGGGCGGTGTCAAACCCGGAATCACGGGGAAGATGGACGATCTCAGCTTTCGGATTCCAGGAGCTCGAAGTCCACGTGGCGCTGCTCCTTGTCTACCCGGGCCACCCGGATCCTGACCCGGTCGGCCAGGCGGAAGCGCTTCCGGCTTCGGTCCCCGACCAGGGCGTACTGGTCTTCCTGGAAGACGTAGTAGTCGTCCAGGGTGTTCACGTGGACGAGTCCCTCGACGAATACCTCGTCCAGGAGGACGAAGAAGCCGAAGGAGGTCACGCCGGCGATCGTCCCGGAGAAAGTGTCGCCCAGATGACGCTCCATGAACTCGACCTTCTTGAGATCGACCGAGTCCCGCTCGGCCTCCTCGGCCACCCGCTCCCGTTCGCTCGTTCGCTCGGCGATCGCCTCCAGGTCCTCGCCGGCCCACTCCTCGGGCACCGGCTCGCCGTCGATGAAGGCCCGGACCACCGCCCGGTGCACCAGCAGGTCGGGATAGCGCCGGATCGGCGAGGTGAAGTGGGCGTACCAGCGAGCCGCCAGTCCGAAGTGGCCCACGTTGTCCGGATCGTAGCGGGCCCGGTTCATGGACCGGAGAACCACCCTGGAGACCAGCTTCTCCTCGGGCCGCCCTTCCACCCGCTCCAGGGTCCGCTGGAGGTCCTTGGGGCGCACGGCCCGCTTCGGGAGGCTGTGGCCCAGGGTGGCCAGGAAGTCCCGGAGCTTCTCCAGGCTGTCCCGGGGCGGGGGCTCGTGGATGCGGTAGAGGATCGGAATCTCTCGCTCCGAAGCGTCCCGGGCCACGAGCTGATTGGCCAGGAGCATGAAGTCCTCGATCAGCTGGTGGCTCTGCAGGCGCTTCACCCGCTGAATGTCCACCGGCTCGCCCTCTTCGCCCAGGATCACCCGGGCCTCGGGAAGGTCGAAGTCCAGGGAGCCCCGCTCTACCCGCTTCCGCCGGAGCTCTCCCGCCAGGTCGTTGAGGACATGGATGGCCCGGTCGGTTTCGGCGTTCACGCTCTTCTTCCCGTCCAGCACCTCCTCGACGTCCTCGTAGGCGAGGCGGTGACGGCTCCGGATCACGGTGCGCTCGAAGCGGTGCTCCCGGAGCTCGCCGTCCTCGTCCAGCACGGCGAAGATGGAGACGGCGTAGCGGTCCTCGTCGGGCCGGAGCGAGCAGAGGTCCGAGGAGAGCTCGTGGGGGAGCATGGGCACGACCCGGTCCACGAGGTATACGCTCGTGCCCCGCTTGAAGGCCTCGAGATCGATGCGGCTCCCCGGCTTCACGTAGTGGGAGACGTCGGCGATGTGGATCCCGACCTCCCAGAGCCCGTCGCCGGCCTCGGTGACCGAGAGGGCGTCGTCGTGGTCCTTCGCGTCGGCGGGATCGATGGTGAAGACGAGGAGGTCCCGACGATCCGAGCGACCCTCGGCCGAGACCGTCCGCTTCTCCCGGGCCACGCTCCGAGCCGCCTCGAGCACGTCGTCGGGAAACTCCAGGGGAAGGCCGTGGCCGTGGAGGATCGCCAGGACGTCGACGCCGGGCTCGTCCATGTAGCCCAGGACGGTCTCCACCCGGCCCGTGGGGTTGAGCTTCCGGTCGCCGTAGGAGGTCACGGCCGCCACAACCACCTGGCTCTCCCGGGCCTCGCCCTCGTCTCCCTCGGGGATCAGGACGTCCCGCTGGATCTTGGGGTCCTGGGGCTCGATGTACTGGACCTTCCGGTTCCGGTGGAAGGTCCCGACCACCCGGGGATGCGCCCGCTCCAGGATCTTGATGACCCGGCCCACGGGGTTCCGGTCCCGGGGTCGCTCCTCGATCCGGGCCACGACCCGGTCGCCGTCCATCGCCGACTCGAGCTGCCGGGCCGGAACGAAGACGTCCTGCTCGTCGGGCGGCCGCTCGGCCCGGACGAATCCGTCTCCCTTTTTGATCACGCTGAGACGGCCCACGACCAGGTTGATCTTCTCGGGCACGGCGTAGCGCCCTCCCTTCACCTGGTAGACGGTGCCGGCTCCCTCCATCTCTTTCAGGAGATCCTTGAAGTCCCGGTAGTCCTCGGTCGCAACGTCGAGGGCCCGGGAGAGCTCCTTGGGATTCAGCGGCCCCCGGGCCGAGCTCCGGAGGTAGTCGAGGATCTGGTCGCGCTCGGGAAGGGTGGAGTGGTCTGTCATCTGCTCATCGGTATAGGTTCAGGCGGATTCCCAAACCGGTCTCGCCGGCCGGGGTGCGCCAGGGTCGAATGCTGAGATGGCTCCGCTCCTCGGCGCCCAGGAGCTCCGAGACGTAGGCGTCCACGGCGCTGAGGATGTGGTTTCCCAGGACGATGCCCAGGGCGATCGTGGCTTCCCGGAAGCGGGAGTCGCTCTCCTCGATCAGATCCCGGTACTCGGCCCGGGCGCCATCGGCCCCGGTCCAGCTCCAGGCCAGCTCGGGCCCGTAGCTTCGCTCCCGGTAGTACTCGAGTGCCCGACGATACGCCTCCGAGTCGGTCGAGGAGCCGTCGACGGAGTAGATCTCCCGGGCCAGCTCCCAGATCCGGCCGTTGTAGGTCGTCGGGTCGGTCTCGGGCTGGATCCCTCCGACATCCGGTGCCCGGTCCCTGGCCCCCGATGCCGGAAAGTCGGCCACGGCCTCGTAGTAGTCGAAGTCGCCGTCGATCCGGGGCTGGACCCGGTCCCGGGCCACGCGCCACGCCAGGTCCCGGTAACGGTTGCGGAGCTCGGCGCCGGAGCCCGTCCGCTCCAGGTAGCCGAGGACCGCCAGGACCTCCACCCCCAGGTACGACCACGCCCGCTCCTGCCCCTGGATCCACTGTCCGGCGCCGGGCAGGACGAGGGAGGCGAGGGCGGAGGCGCCGGACCTACGGGCTTCCTCGCCCGGGGCCCCGGCCGAGAAGGCCTCCGGGGTGCGGCAGGTGACGGCCGGTCTCACCTCTCCGTCGCAGGCCGGGAGCGCCTGGGAGCTGAGCAGACCCGGGGCGGCCGCCAGCCCCGCGAGGACGAGCGAGGCGACGGTCCCGGTGCTCGGGCTCCGTAGGAAGATCGGTGGCGAGGGGATGGCGGGCGCGTTCAGTCGAAGAGGAAGCCCAGCGTCACGTGAACCGGCTCACTCTCGCCGGTGATCGACGTGGCGAGGGACTTGGCCAGGCTGAGGTCGAAGCTGTCGTACCTTATCCCTACCCCGACCGCAGCTCCCCGGTTCTCCCTGCCCTCCCCGGCTTCGTACCCCGCCCGGGCGAAGAAGACGTCCTCGGAGCCGGCCGTGAACTCGCTTCCCAGGTAGAGGGACGGCGAGCCCGGGTCCCGCCACCGGTCCTCGACCTCCACCGACAGCCAGAGATCCACGTCCGAGTACGAGAGGAAGTGGTGCGCCGTCTCGTACGCCGCCGCGAGGCGGATACGGGTGGGCAGCGGATCGGCCTGGTCCGCGTTTACCACCTGGAGGCTCGGCCCCGCGTGGGCCACCATGGCGCCGAGCCGCAAGGGCACGGTGGGCAGGGGCCTCGCCTGGAAACCGATGTCCGCGGCGAAGGTCGTGGCGGTCAGGCCCTGGTCGATGCACTGGCCGCGGCAGCTCACGCGCTGCTGGACGAGCTTGAAGTTCACGCCGGTCCAGACCGGGCCTACGATGGGGCTGGCGAAGGTGAGGACGCCCACGTGGTTCCGGAAGCTGACCGTTCCCAGGACGTTGCCCTGGCGGTCGGTGAGGTCCTGATCGCCCAGGTCCAGGAGCTGGTACGAGGCTCCGAGGATTCCGACGGGAGGCTCGGTGAAGAGGAGAGAGACCGTGAACGCCTCTCCGGCCAGGTGCTCCCCGCTGGTCACCAGGAAGCGGCTCCGCTCCAGCTCCGCCAGCCCCGCCGGGTTCCAGAACGCTCCCTCCTGTGTCGGCATCGCCGTCATGGCACGGGCCATGGCGACCCCCCTGGCGCCGGTGGGAAGGAGGAGGAAGAGTGCCCCTTCCTGGGCGTCACCTCCCTCCCCCCCTCCCGATCCCTGGGCCCGGAGAGCGCCGGGTCCGGAGACGAGCCCGAAGAGGAGGAAGAGCGCGAGGATGCCACCGAGGGTCGCCGTTCCGGAGCTGGGGAGGCGTTCCGCGGGCCGGGTGGAGGCGCGCTCACTCATGTCCGGCCGGGAGCTGGAATCCGAGCTGTCGGAGGTGGTCTCGCTTCCTGCGCCAACCCTTCAGGACCTTCACCCAGAGGTCCAGGTAGACCCGGTGACCCAGAAAAGCCTCGATCTTCTCCCGGGCGGAGGCGCCGAGGGACCGGATCGCCCGCCCTCCCTTCCCGATCAGGATCTGCTTCTGGGAGCTCCGCTCCACGAAGACGTTGGCCTGGATGTAGACCGGGTCCTGGCTTTCCCGGAAGGCTTCCACCCGGATGAAGACCGAGTACGGTATCTCCTCCCGGAACTGCTCGAAGACCGTCTCCCGGATCAGCTCGGCCACGAAGAAGCGCACCGGTGCGGCGGCGAGGTCCTCCTCGGGATACAGGAAGGGACCCTCGGGGAGGGCGTCCCGGACGGAGGCCTCGAGCTCGTCGAGCCCGCCGCCCTCCAGGGCGGAGACCCGATGGACGTCGGCTTCGAGCTCGTCCTCGGCCCACCGCACCCAGGCGTCGATCCGGTCCGGGGGCGCGGCGTCCACCTTGTTCACCGCCGCGATCAGGGGGGCGGCGCCTTCCTCGAGGGCGCTCCGGATCGCTGCGGTGGCTCCCGCCTCCGGCGGGCGGGTGGCGTCGAGGACCAGGAGGATCACGTCGGCTTCCCGGACGGCTTCGTGGGCCGCCTCCCGCATCGAGCGCTGGAGCAGGTCCCGGGCGTCCAGGAGCCCCGGCGTGTCGAGGAAGATCATCTGGACCCCGTCCTCCGTGGCGATGCCGGTCACCCGCTGCCAGGTGGTCTGGGCCTTGGG
>CAZMPV010000205.1:0-5755 GCA_964567985.1 uncultured Gemmatimonadaceae bacterium | reverse complement strand
GGGATCTTCGCCGTGCCCTACGACGTCTGCGCCCGGGGCTACGTGGGCGGCATCCGGCGGCACCTGGAGGGGGCGCCCGACTCGGCGGTCGGCGACGTCCGGCTCTGCCTCTTCCGGCCGGACGAGGAGCTCCTGGAGGCCGTGGAGCGGGAGGCCGGGGAGGCCTTCGGCGGCTGAGCCGGAGCCCGGTCGACGCCGGGCCGGACGCCCGTCCCGGATCTCGACGACCAGAATGTGGGCGGGGTGCGCCCTCCGGATCCCGTCGGGTGCGGGGAGTCCCATTGACAGCTGAGGGGAATAGGTCCATGCTTCACCTCAGCGGCTGAGGAGACCGACGACTCCCGGCCTTGTGAACCCCCGATTCACCCCGGGAGAGCGTATGGGCTCCATCGACTCCGACACCCTCTACGGAACCCTTCGGCTCCTGGTGCTCCAGGCGCTGGCCGACGGGCCCCAGCACGGGCTGGGCATCAGCCGGCACATCGAGGACGCGTCGGGCGACATCCTCTCCATCGGCGAGGGCGCCCTCTACCCCGCGCTGCACCGCATGGAGCGGGACGGCCTCGTGGAGGGCCGCTGGGGCACCTCCGAGAACAACCGCCGGGCGAAGTTCTACGAGCTCACCCCCGACGGCCGCCGGGCCCTGGAGCGGGAGGTCGAGCGCTGGAAGACCCACACCGAAGCGGTCGCGGCGGTCCTGGACCTCCGTCCCGCGTGGACCGAACCATGAGCGGCTGGCGCGACCTCTGGCGCAGGATCCTTCCGCTCCGGAGGGTCGAGCCCGACGTGGACGACGAGCTCCGCTTCCACATCGAGGGCAAGGTGGAAGAGCTCATGGAACAGGGCCTGGGCGAGGAGGAGGCCCGGCGCGAAGCCCACCGACGCTTCGGCGACTACGAGCGCGTCGAGGCCGCCACCCGGCGCTACGCGGAGGACCGGGCACGGGACCAGGTCCGCAGGGCCCGCCTCGACATCCTCCTCCACGACGCCCGCCTCGCCCTCCGGACCCTGATCCGGAGCCCCGGCTTCACCGCCGCGGTGGTGGCGACCCTCGCCCTGGGCATCGGCGCCACGACGGCGATCTTCAGCGTGGTGAACGGCGTCCTCCTGACCCCCCTTCCCTACCCCGACTCCGACCGCCTCGTCGTGGTCTGGCAGAACGATCGGGCCACCGGCACCGTCCGGGAGCCCGCGGCGACGGCCGACTACTGGGACTTCCGGGAGCGGAGCCGCTCCTTCGCGGGTCTCGCCATGCACGCCACGTACTCGGTGACCCTGGCCCGGGAGGGAGGCGAGCCCCGGCGGCTCCGGGCCGCCGCGGTCTCCCACACCCTGGACGAGGTCCTGGGGGTCTCGCCCCGGATCGGACGGGCCTTCACGGCCGAAGACGACCGCCCGGGCGCCGGGCGGGTCGCGCTCCTGACCGATCGGCTGTGGCGGGCCGAGTTCGGCGCCGATCCGTCGGTGCTGGGCCGGACCGTGACCGTGGACGAGGAGCCGGTCGCGGTGATCGGCGTTCTGCCCCCCGACCTGGAGTATCCGGGCCCGGAGGTCGACCTCTGGGTGCCGATCCGGGAGACCCCGGCCACGGCGGCCCGCAATCCCCACTTCGTCCGGGTCCTGGGCCGGCTCGCGCCGGGTGTCTCGATCGACGCCGTCCAGCGCGAGATGACCCGCATCGCGGCCGAGCTGGAGGCCGAGTATCCGGCCAACGCGAATCGGGGCGCATTCGTCGAGTCCCTGGACGACGTGAAGCGGGGCGACGTCCGCCGAACCCTCTGGGTCCTCTTCGGGGCGGTGCTCACGGTGCTGGCGATCGCCTGCGCCAACGTGGCGAACCTGCTCCTGGCCCGAGGCGCGGCCCGGGCCCGGGAGACGGCGGTGTGTGCGGCCCTCGGCGCGGGGACCGGTCGCCTCGCCCGCCGCTTCGCGCTGGAAGGGGTGATGGTGGCGGGGGCGGCGGTGACCGTCGGGATCGGCCTCGCCTGGGTGGGCGTCCAGGGGCTCCTCGGCCTCGCGCCGGCCGAGCTCGTGGCCCTGGGCGACGTCTCCCTCGACGGCCGCGTCCTCCTCTTCGCCAGCGCCGTCGGAGCGGCCGTGGCCGTGGGCTTCGGCCTGCTTCCCACCCTCCAGGCCCGGAAGCTCGACCTCCAGAGCCACCTGAAGGAGGGCCGCAGGCGCGACGCCGGCGCGGGGCCCGGGCGCCTGGGGCTCCGGAGGCTCCTGGTCGCCGGGCAGGTGGCGCTCGCGACGGTCCTCCTGACCTCTGCCGGGCTCCTCGGCGCCACCCTGCGGAACCTGAGCTCGGTGGACCCCGGCTTCCGCACCGAGAACGTGGTCCGGGTGAGCTACACCCTGCCGGCCTCCCGCTACCCCCGGGACTTCAGCCGCTGGCCGAACTGGACCGAGCTGCACTCCTTTCACCGGGACCTCCTCCGGGAGGCCGGGGCCGTGCCGGGTGTGACGTCGGTGGCGGTCGTGGCCAACCATCCCCTGGAGCGAGGCTTCACGAACAGCTTCTCGGTGGTCGGCGCGCCCCCGGATCCGAGCCAGGGGGAGATCCCCGTCCGGATGGTCTCCCCCGGCTACTTCGAGACCACCGGCGTCCGGATCGTGGAAGGGCGCGGGTTCCGGATGTCGGACGAGACCGACGCCCCGTGGGTCATGGTCGTGAACCGGGAGACCGTGCGCCGGCTCTTCCCCGACACCGATCCCCTGGGCCAGAGGATCACCATGTGGGGCGGCCGGGAATTCAGGATCGTCGGCGTCGCGGAGAACGAGCGCTTCCACGGCCTCGAGGAGGAGGCCCCACCCGCCTTCTACATGAGCATGCTCCAGGCCCCGTCGACGGCGTCCCGGGTCCGCCTCATGGCCCGGACCCGGGGCGAGCCCCTGGACGTGGTTCCCGGACTCCGGGAGGCGATCCGCTCGGTGGACCCGAACCTGGCGGTCTTCGACGCCTCGACCATGGACGCCACCCTCCGGGAAGCCACCGCCCGGGAGCGCTTCGCGGCGGTGATCGTCGCCGTCTTCGCCGGCGTGGCGATCGGCCTGGCCGTTCTCGGGATCTACGCGGTCCTGAGCTACCTGGTGGCTCGCCGGACCCACGAGGTCGGGGTCCGGATGGCCCTGGGCGCGAGCCGGGGGAGCGTGGTCTGGCGGGTCCTCCGCCAGGGGCTCGGGATGGCCGCTCTCGGGATCACGGCGGGCGTCCTGGGGGCGGTCGGCGTCTCCCGGCTCCTGGAGTCCCTGCTCTTCGGGGTCTCGGGCACCGATCCCGTGGCCTACGGGGTGGTGGCGGCGGTCCTTCTGGGTACGGCGGCGGTCGCCGCCTTCGTCCCGGCCCGTCGGGCCGCGTACGTGGATCCGGCCGGAGCGCTCCGGGGGGAGTGAGCCGGCGGTCCGGCCCGGCCGCCGCCGGTTGCGAGGGACGCGGCGGGAGGGGGCGTCTACAGCTCCAGGTAGAGCCCCTTCTCCCGGACGTGCTCCAGAAAGCGCCGGTAGGTGCCGTGGGTGGTCACCGTCGTGGCGTCCCCCACGACGATCAGCTTCCGCCGCGGCCGGGTGATGGCCACGTTCAGCCGACGCAGGTCCTTCAGAAAGCCGATCTCGTCGTCCGCATTGCTCCGCACGAGGGAGAGCACCACGGCTTCCTTCTCCCGCCCCTGGAAGCCATCGACGGTCCGGATCTCCAGGTCGTCGGCGTCCTCGGGAACGAGACGCTCGAGCAGGTCCACCTGATCCTGGTAGGGCGAGACCACCGCGATCTCGTGGTCGGGGACCCCGCCCCGGAGCAATCCGAGCGCCATCCGGGAGGCGAGCTCGGCCTCGGCCGGGTTCTCCCGGGAGTTCGAGTCGGCTCTCTGGCGCTCCCCGGCGTCCCGCTCCGCCGTGTCGACGAAGACGACCGGGTCCTCGGGCACCAGCGCCGGGCGGAGGTCGGCTTCGGCCGCCGTCTCGTCGAAGCCCAGCTCCCGGAGGGTGTGCTCCGCCACGGATTCGTGGGCCTCCAGGCGGCCCGCGTAGAACTCCCGGCTGGGAAAGGCCATGATCCGGCGGTGCATCCGGTACTGGACGGTCAGCATCTCGGTCACGGCCTCGCCGTGGCGCTCGGCCAGCCGCTCGAAGAGGGTCCGGGCCAGGCCCTCTTCTTCGGCCTGGCGGCTCAGGATGGTCGGCGGGAGCTGGCGGTGATCGCCGGCGAGGACGACCCGCTCGCCCAGGGTGATGGGGATCAGGCAGGAGGGCTCGGTGGCCTGGGTGGCCTCGTCGATGACCACCACGTCGAAGCTCCGACCCGCCAGGATGTCGCTCCCCGAGGTGGAGTTGGTGGCGCAGACGACGTCGGCGGCTCTCAGGACCTCGCCGACGGCCTCGTCCTCCAGGGCCCGGGAGCGGTCGAAGAGCTCGTCGGCCTCCTCCTGGATCTCGATCCACTCGGCCATCTCCCGGATGACGTGGGGCGGGAGGCCCCGGTTCCCCCGCCCCTCCTCGGCCAGGGAGAAGATCTGCTCGTTGGACATCCCCCGTCGGTTCTTCCCCGACGGGTGGGCGAGGTCGTCCTGGGCGTCCTTGAGCTCGAAGGCCCGCTCCCGGAGCTCCCGGGACATCCGCCACGTCTCGTTCTCCCGCAGCGCGGCGTCCAGGGTGTGCTCCCGGAGCGCCGGCGTGACCCGGGCCGGATGGCCGACCCGGACGACGCCCACGCCCTCGGCCGCCAGCATCTCCACCATGTTGTCCACGGCCATGTTCGATGCCGCGGCGGCCAGGACCGAGCGGCCCCGCCCCGCGTGCTGCCGGACCACCTCCAGGGCCGTGGTGGTCTTCCCCGTGCCAGGCGGTCCGTGAATCAGGAAGACGTCGTCGGCGCCCAGGGCCCGGGCCACCGCTCGCTGCTGGGAGTCGTTCAGCGCCGGGTCGTAGAGCCACTCGGGCTCCTCCGGCGCGATCTCGGCCGGGGCCCTCTCGCCGGTCAGGGCGTCCCTGAGCTCGGCCAGGCGCCCGTCGGCGCCCTCCAGCCTGCCCAGGGCGTCGAGCATGCGCTGGTACGTGATGTCGTTCACGTAGAGGTCCATGCGCAGCCCCTTCCCGGTGAGAAAGGGAGGGGGCCTGTCGTCGAATGCCACGGTGACCGAGTAGCCCGTCTTCTCGGTCACGGTGCCCGTGGGGTTGTCGTCCCGCAGCGGGTCGTCCCGGCTGAGCATGACCAGATCGCCGACGTGGATCTCGGTCTCGGGAAGCTCCCGGCCCGGCCGCTTCATGAACTTGATCAGGCGGCCCTCGAGGGCATCGCCCTGGTCCCGGCCCCGGAGCTTCAGGAGGGTCCGTCCCCGGGCCTCGCGCTCCGGACCGCTCAGCGTCTTCATCTCCCGCTCGTGGGCCCGCATCTCCTCCTCGCGCTCGAGCTGCACGAGGGCGGAGAAGTGCTCCACGTAGGCCTCCAGGTCGCCCCGGAACGGGGCATCGGCCCGGAGGTCGGCGGCGGGGGGGGTGGAGGGGGATCCGTCGGCGGCTCGGCTCATGATGTCATAGGTATCCCGCTCCGCGGCCGGTGTTCGAGGGCGGAACGCTGGCCGCCCGGCCGTTTAGGGCATTCGAGTGACTCCTCGAATCCACTGTCGGAGGATCGATGTCGTACCGCGCTTTCTTCGCACCCGTCGTCGGTGCAGCGGCCCTCTTCCTCGCCGCCGGGCTCCTGGCCGCACCGGCCCAGGCCCAGGAGCAGGGCCAGCAGCAGTCGAACGCACCGACCGTC
>CAZMPV010000204.1:0-5765 GCA_964567985.1 uncultured Gemmatimonadaceae bacterium | reverse complement strand
TCGGGCACGTCGGTCTCGAAGAAGTCCTGACCCCACGCCTGGCGCTCCACCCACTGCTCGACGACCTCGTAGCCGATGGCCGCCCCCACGGCCCTGGCCCGGGTCACGTCCATCAGCCCCAGGGCCAGGCCCGTGGAGAAGTGGACCAGGGTCCAGGGATCCACGACCGCCCGGTTCTGGTCGAACTTCCGGGTCGCGAGGAGCTTCATCCACCCTCCTCCAGCGCTTCGTCCTCTTCCACGGCTTCGTCGTCCTTCCCCCGCTTCCGGAGCCGTCCCAGCATCAGGGTGCCCAGGGCCAGGAGGATCTCGTCCACGAAGGGGATGGCGTCGGGGACGAAGACGTCCACCGCGAAGAGGAGGGCGGTCAGGACGAAGAGACCCGGGAAGCGCAGCCGGCCCAGGAAGCGCTCCAGCACCCGGGGAATCAGCTTCCGGAAGAAGCTCACGGTCCGCCCGGTGCTCCGCGCTCGGCGGGCCGGCACGTCTCGCCGGAGGCGTCGGCCGGCCGCTCGAGACCGACCCAGACGTGGAGGGTGGTGTCCCGGGGCTCGCTCCACTCCACCTCCACGCTGAGCTGGGCCCGCGGGCCGGTCCGGTAGCTGAAGGGCACGGACTCGCCGGGCTCGACCGTGGCCGTCATGGTCTCACCCCCGAGGGTCTCCCGGGCCCGGACGTCGAAGGTGCCGGAGTGGCCCTCCCAGATCCGGACGCACCCCCGGACCCCCATGCCCATCGTCACGACCCGGTCGCTCTCCAGCGTGCCCCGCCCGTTCCGGATGGGGATGTCGACCCAGCGCCCCCCGGCCTGGAGGGCCTGGATCAGGTCGGCTGCGCTCTGACCGGCCGCGCTCTCCGGCGCCGCTCCGACGAGGAGGAGGGCCGCGACGACCAGCGACGCGAGCTTTCCGATCCGGATCTTCATCGTCACGAGCACTTACTCCACTCCCGGCTTCGCATACATTGACTCAGCCCGGCGCGCCGTGATCGGCGCCTCCGGGCGCGAGATTGTCCGCTCGGACGGCCCCGGGCCTCGTAGCGCCCGGCCGGCCCGACTCCGACGAGCGAGGAGGCCCCGTAGAGATCCTGCTCTGGCTCGGCGTCGCCGTGGGCGGCACCGCCGTCACCTGGTACGGCTCCTCCCTCCTGGAGACGTCGAGCACCCGCCTCGCCGTCCACTACCAGCTCCCGCCGATCGTCCAGGGCGGCGTGGTGGCGGCGGTGGGCTCGAGCTTTCCCGAGCTCTCCAGCGCCGTGCTGGCCACCCTGGTCCACGGCAGCTTCGACCTGGGGGTCAGCGCGATCGCGGGCTCGGCCATCTTCAACATCACGGTTATACCCGCGCTCTCCGCATTCGTGGCGCGCAAGACCCTGGCCACCAACCGGGACCTGGTCTACAAGGAAGCCCAGTTCTACATGCTGGCGGTCTCGATCCTGCGGCTCGTCTTCTCCATGGCGGTCATCTACAACCCGGTGGAGGGCGGGCCCGGCCTCACCGGCGAGGTGACCCGGAAGCTGGCCCTGGTGCCCCTGGCGGCCTACGGACTCTACCTCTTCACCCAGTGGCAGGACACGATGGACTACGAGGCGAAGGTCGAGGCGTCGGAGGTCTCGGCCCTCCGGGAGTGGATCCGTCTGGCGTGGAGCCTGACGGTGGTCCTGGCGGGCGTCGAGATGCTCGTCCGCTCGGCGGTGCGCCTGGGCGAGCTGCTGAACATGCCGTCGGTCTTCTGGGGCCTGACCGTCATCGCCGTGGGCACGAGCCTGCCCGACGCCTTCTACTCGATCCAGGCCTCCCGGAAGGGCCACGCCGTGAGCAGCGTGGCCAACGTCCTGGGAAGCAACGTCTTCGACCTCCTGGTCGCCGTGCCGGCCGGCGTCCTGGTGGCCGGGGCGGTGCCGGTGAACTTCACCCAGGCCGTCCCGATGCTGGGCACCCTGACCGTGCTGACCGTCCTCCTCTTCGCCTTCATGCGGACCCGGCTCGTCATCTCCAGGCTCGAGGCGTGGACGCTGCTCCTGCTCTACGCCGGCTTCGTCGGCTGGATGGCGCTGGAGACCACGGGGGTCACGGGGCTTCTGCCGTAGGTCTCAATCCGCCGCCAGCGCCCCCGCCAGCCGGGGCAGCACCTCGCCCACCTTCCCTTCGACCTTGGCGGCGGCGAGCTCGTCGGCCCGGGTGGGTCCCAGGTTGACGACGGCGATCGGCACGCCCTCTTCCCGGGCCCGGTAGATGAAGCGGCGGCCGGAGTAGACGGCCAGCGAGGAGCCCACCACGAGGAGCGCGCCCGCCTCTCCGAAGAGCTCCCACGCCCGACCGACCCGCTCCGGGGGGACCGACTCGCCGAAGAAGACCACGTCGGGCTTGAGCACCCCTCCGCAGATCAGGCAGCCCGGCACCCGGAAGCCCCGGACGGCCTCGTCCGGCACCTCGGCGTCGCCGTCGGGAGCGAGATCCGCGTCGCCGTCCGGGGCGGGCTCGCCCCCCACCCGCTCGGCCCAGTCGGGGTTGGCGTCCAGGAGCCGCTCCTGGAAGCGGGCCCGGTCCACCACGCCGGTGCAGTCGAGGCAGCGCACCCGGGCCAGGGAGCCGTGGAGCTCCAGGACCCGGCCGCTGCCGGCGGCCTGGTGGAGGCCGTCCACGTTCTGGGTGATCACGCCACGGACGGCCCCGAGGTCCTCGAGCCGGGCAATCGCGTCGTGGGCGGCGTTCGGGCGGGCCGCCGAGAAGCGGGGCCACCCCACCGCGCTCCGGGCCCAGTAGCGCCTGCGGGCCCCGGAGTCTTCGACGAACTCCCGGTATCGGATCGGCGCCCGGGTCCGGAAGCGTCCCTCCGGGCCTCGATAGTCGGGGATGCCGGACTCGGTGCTGCAGCCGGCTCCGGAGAGGACGACCGCCGGACGTCCCCGGAGGGTGTCCAGGAGCCCGGAGAGGTCCAGGGCCTCCGGGGACGGCGGTCCTGGGTCAGACGGACGGCTCTCGGGAAGGTCTGCGGGTCGGATCATGGCTCGATCCGAATGATGGGCGGGCGGCCGGGCGCTGGCCAGGCCCTGACCGCCCGCCCCGCCGTCAGCGCGTCACGGGCTCACGGCCTCGCAGCTCACGGACGTGATCGTGTAGGCCACGCCCGTGACCTCGTCGGTGTCGGCGTCGATGGTGGCCTGCGCCGGCTCCACCTCGGCCTCCCAGACCAGCTTCTCGGTGTCGAAGACGGTCTCGGCCTCGAAGCCCAGGTCGTAGGTGTCCTCCTCCAGGACCTCGATCTCGAGCTCGCCGTCCTCGTCGGCCTCGCCGGTGAAGGTGAGGAAGTTGCCTTCGTCGTCGGTGACCGTGGTGGTCGTGGCCGTGGGCACGAACTCCTCCAGGGTGCGCTCGCTACCGCCGCACTGGGGAATCGTGATCGGCTCGTCGTCCTCGTCGGTGCCCAGCGCCACGGTGCCGGCGATCTCGCCGGCGGCGTCCGGCTGGCCGTCCCCGTCGTCGTCCAGACGGGCGTGGATGACGGGGCGCATGATCCACATGCCGGACCGGCCGGCCTGGTGACCGAAGCTCTGCTTCACGTCGAAGTCCAGAAGCAGGTCGCTCTCCTCGTCGGGATCGAATTCCAGGCCACCGGAGAAGGTGACCTTTATGCCCGTCTGGCTACAGCTCGGGCACTTGAGCTCACCGGTCTTCTCCATCCCCTCGGGGTGCTCGACGTCGCCCTGGATGTGGACGGCGCCCCCCTTCGTCTCGAGGACGGCGCCCCCGACGATGAAGCGGAGCTGACCGTAGGTACCGGCTTCGATCTCGGCGTCCTCCACGAGGGTCATCGCGCGATCCTGGAGCTCGAGGAGGTTGATGAGATCGGTGGGTTCTTCGAGGAGGGAGACCTGGCCGTCGTCGCCGACGAGGACCACGTCGGTCACCTCGACCCAGACGTTCGCCACGTCTCCGGGCGCGTCCGTCAGGAAGACGGAGAGCCGTGCGGTGCCGTCGCCGTCGGTGAACTCGCCGTCGGTCGGCGAGTCGTCACAGGCGACGGTGAAGAGCCCGAGCGCCATCAGGGCGAGCCCCAGGCGGAAGAGCGTCTTCGTCCAGGCGGTGGGTATGCGATCCCTCATCTCTTCTGCGGTCATGATCTTGGTCTCCATCCTGCGGATTCGGTGCATTGTGCGGCGCCGACGGGCCGGCACCCGGGAACACTGTAGAATGCAACCCTCGTGCCACGGACATCGTCGAATGGGAAGAACGCCTGTCGCTACGCGCCGTGCGGGGGTTCCGGCGTGGGAGATCGGATCCGGCCGAGCCCCGGTCGGGCTGAAACTTTTTGTCGCGTTGCCCCGTCCTGGTGCACGGCGGACGGCTCAGAGCCGACCCGACGTGGGACCCACGACTGACGACCGAAGAGCGGACGAAGATGACGACGATGATGAAGACCCACCGACATTCCCTCACCGTGCTCATGGGGCTGGTGGTGCTCGCAGCCACCACGGCCACCGCCCTCCTGGCCCACCTGATCCGGTAGCTCCGGGACCACCCCCGGGCCGGCCTCCAGCCGGAACGGTCTCGGGGCCTCCGCCCGCTTCCTTGCGCGTCGGGCGCGCGTTGGGTTGATTCAGTCTATGGACAGATGATGGATCGGCAATCCGGTCAGTTCGGAGCTTCCGTTGTAGGGAATTTCCCCACACCACTGGGGTGAAAATCCCTTCTTTCGGCGGTTGGCTCCCACGGTGATCTTCCGGATGCAGGGTCCACGCTGCGCCTCGTTCGAACTGGGGGCATCGCAATGGTGCGTCCGAGCTCGGGTCACCCCGTCCTTCGCGTCCTCTCCCACGCCGTCGTGGCGGTCCTCGCCGCCGCCATCCTCGTCTCCTGCGTCGACGAGAAGGTCGTCTTCCGTGAGCGGGTCGATACAGTGAACGTGGAGCGCGACCTCTTCCTTCCGCCCGACCCCGAGGCCGGGGGCTTCCTCGGCTACTTCGAGATCGAGGACGGGACCACCACCTGCGGCAACTGTCACGTGGGTACGCAAGCGTCGTGGGCGAAGACGGCGCACTCCGACGCCTGGAACGTGCTCCAGGAGTCGGGACACGCCCGGCAGTTCTGCGAGGGATGCCATACCGTGACGGAGCTGGGGAACACCGTCACCGAGGCCGCCGGATACAACGCGGTGCCCGAGGAGCGCTACCACGACGTCCAGTGCGAGAGCTGCCACGGGCCCGGCCTGGACCACGTCCAGAATCCCGACGCCTCCCAGCCCCTGGCCAACGTGGCCGTCGGGGTGGACCTGACCTTCGGCTGTGGAGAGTGCCACCAGGGCAACCATCACGGCTTCGTGGACGACTGGGCCGAGTCGAGCCACGCCGCGCCGTGGGGTGAGTTCTTCCCCGGCGGCGTGGACAGGGGCGCCGCCGCGGCCCTCCGACCCGAGTGCCAGAGCTGCCACCTGGGTCAGGGCGCGCTCCGGGCGTGGGGCGTGGAAGGGTCCTACGTGGAAGCGAGCGCGAGCGCCTCCGATCCGGAGGGGCGACTGGGGATCGCCTGCGCGGTCTGCCACGACCCTCACGGCTCGAGCAACGAAGCCATGCTCCGCTTCCCCATCGACGTGGCCTCGCCCGAGGAGCACCTCTGCGCCCGCTGCCACAACCGGCGGACGACGCCCAATCCGGAGTCGAGCCACGGGCTCGAGCCCCACGCCCCGGAGACCGCGCTGCTCCAGGGCGACGTCGGCTGGTTCCCCCCGAACGCGATCATCGACCGGGGCGAGATCATCGCCAGCCACG
>CAZMPV010000203.1:3544-5771 GCA_964567985.1 uncultured Gemmatimonadaceae bacterium | reverse complement strand
AAACCAGAAGCACGACCAGTGTACGCATATCTCCTCGCTCGAAGCGGTTCCGCCCGGTGCAGCGAGGCCGGAGCTCGACCCACCGGCCAATGTAGCGGGGCCGCTTCCCGCGAGGAAACCACGTCGTCCGTCCTGGACGTCCTCCACCCTCGTAGACGCCGAAGGGGAATGAGCGCACCAGCCCGATCAGCGCGCCGTCGCTTCGCCGAGGCCGTGTCCCGGCCGGATCCGGAGGTGGACCTGGGCCGGGCCGCCCTCCTGGTGGCGAAGGAGGAGTATCCCCAGCTCCCGGTCGAGCGATACCTGGTCCGGCTGGAGCAGCTCGCCGAGGAGGTGAAGGACCGGCTGAGCGAGGAGGGCGCGCCGCTGGTCGTGCTCCGGGAGCTCCTCGAGACCCTCTACGAGCGCCACGGCTTCCGGGGCAACAAGGACGCGTATTACGACCCTCGGAACTCCTTCCTGAACGACGTCCTGGATCGAGGTCTGGGCATTCCCCTGACCCTGGGCATCGTCCTCCTGGAGGTGGGCTGGCGGCTGAAGCTGCCGGTGGAGGGCGTCAACTTTCCGGGCCACTTCCTGGTCCGCTTCCGGGGAGAGGAGATGGATCTGCTGGTGGACCCCTTCGACGGCGGCCAGATCCGCTTCGAGGACGAGGCCCAGGACCTGCTGGACCGGGTTTACGGGGGGATGGTTCGGGTCCAGGACTCCTTCCTGGAACCGGCGACCCGAAAGGAGATGCTCCTTCGCCTGCTGTCGAACCTCAAGAGCGTCTACATGAACATCCAGGACCACGAGCGGGCGCTCTCCGTGGTGGAGAGGATCCTGCTCCTCCGCCCGTCGGCCCCTCACCAGGTCCGGGACCGGGGGATGATCCTCGCCCGCCTCGGGCGTCGGGAAGAGGCGGTCGAGGAGCTCACCAGCTATCTCGACTACGCGCCCGGAGCGGCCGACGCCGGGCGGGTCCGGCAGAAGATCACCGAGCTCCGCTCCCGCGCCCAGGCCGAAGACGCCCGGACCGAGAACGGGAACGGAGACGGAGAGGAGGGGCGGGAATGAGCGAGACGACGACCGAGGCGACCCTCCGCACGTCTCCGCTCAGGAGCCACCACGAGGCCCGGGGGGCTCGCTTCCAGGAGCTCCGGGGCGCGTCGGTTCCCCGGCACTTCGGCGATCCGGCTGCCGAGTACGAGGACGCCGCCGAGGGCCTGGCCGTCGTGGACCGCTCCCATCGGTTCCGCCTCCGAATCTTCGGACGGGCGCCCGAGCGGATGCTCGACGGCATCGTGACGTGCGCGATCCCCGGTCCCGTGGAGCCGATCTCCGACGAGGTGGTCGGCGGCCGGGGCCGCTACGGAGCCGTCCTGACCGCCAAGGGGAAGGTCGTCACCGACCTCCGCCTCTACCCGTGGGGCGGAGAAGACGAGGAGTACCTCCTGGACGTGCCGGCCGCCGGCGAGCCCCCCCTCCGAGCCCACCTGGACAAGTATCTCCCGCCCCGCTTCGCCCAGCGGCGGGACTGGAGCGAGCAGTCGGGGATGCTCACCGTGGTCGGCCCCGACGCGCCCCGGGTGCTGGCCCGGGACGCCGCCGGACTCAGGGTCGGGGAGGAGGAGCTCGAGGCGCTGGAGGAGGACGCCTTCGTCCTGGTCGGCTCCGGGCCCGAGGACGGGATCCGGATCGTCCGCTGCGGGGCGGTGGCGCCTCCGGCCTTCGACGTCCTGGCCGATGTGGCGACGATCCGGGCGCTCTGGGAGCGGCTGACCGGGGAGGCCGGCCGGCCGGCCGGATACGGCGCCTGGGAAGCGCTCCGGGTGGAGCGGGGCCGTCCGGCCTTCGGCGCCGACATGGACGACTCGACGATTCCCGTGGAGGCCGGCATCCACCGGCGGGCGATCGACTACCGGAAGGGCTGCTACACGGGCCAGGAGGTCATCGTCCGCATCCGGGACCGGGGCCGGGTGAACTGGCACCTCCGTGGCCTGCTCATGGGAGACGTCGCCACGCCGCCGGCCGACACGCCCCTCCACGAGGCCGGCGACGACAGGGAGGTGGGGCGGGTCACGACCGCGGTCCACTCGCCGCGCTTCGGCGAAGTGGCCGGCCTCGGTTACGTCCGCCGGGAGGTGGAGCCGCCGGCGGAGCTCCGGCTGGGCGGCCCCGACGGCCCCGAGGTCCGGGTCCGGGTCGTGGGCGACGACGGCTGGGAGAGCGAAGGCTCGTAGGGGCC
>CAZMPV010000203.1:0-3444 GCA_964567985.1 uncultured Gemmatimonadaceae bacterium | reverse complement strand
TTCTCAGTCGGCGGAGACGGCCTCGGCGATCCGGAGGTGCTCGACGATCTGCCGCCCGTGCATGCGTCCGTTCTCGATGAAGATCTTATTGGCGTCGTTGCCGGCGGCCAGGACACCCGCGATGTACACCCCGGGCACGTCGGTCTCCATGGAGTCGGGATCGTGGGTCGGCACTCCGGTGTCGGGGTCGATGCTCACTCCCAGCTCCCGGAGGAGCTTCGGGTCCGAGCGCCACCCGGTCATGGCGAGCACCCAGTCGTTGTCCACCTCGGTGGTCTCACCGGTCTCGACGTGGCGCAGCACGACGCTGCCGGGCCGGATCTCCGCGACCCGGGTCTTCCAGTACGAGTCGATCTGTCCCTTCTCGAGGCGGTTCGTGATGTCGGGCACGACCCAGGGCTTCACCCCCGGATCGAGGCCCTCGAGAAAGTGGACCAGGGTGACCCGGGCCCCTGCGCGCCAGACCTCCAGGGACGCCTCCACCGCGGAGTTGCTCCCGCCCACCACCAGGACGTCCTGGTCGTAGTAGGGGTAGGGCTCCCTGTAGTAGTGCCGGGTCTTGTCCAGCTCCTCGCCCGGCACGTTCAGGTAGTTCGGCTCGTGGAAGCTCCCCGTGGCGACGACCACCTTCCGGGCCCGGTGGACGTGCTCGCTTCCGTTCTTCGCCCGGCTCCGCACCGTGAAGTCGCCGTCGGCGCCCTCCACCTCGACGACCTCCTCGTACTGACGGACGTCCAGGTCGAAGTGGCTCACCACCCGCCGGTAGTACGCCAGGGCTTCGCGCCGCGTGGGCTTGTCGTTGGCGATGGTGAAGGGGACCCCGCCGACCTCCAGGCGCTCGGCGGTGCTGAAGAAGGTCATGTAGTAGGGATATTCGATCAGGGAGTGGGTGATGCACCCCTTCTCGAAGAGGGTCGCGCGAAGCCCGGCCTTCCGGGCCGCGGCCCCGACGGCAATCCCACACGGGCCTGCTCCCACGACAGCGATGTCGAGCGTCTCTGGTTCGGTCATCCTGACGGCTGTTCGGTCCCTGGCTGAGGAGTCGGGGCGGGCCCGGCCGTTCGGCGTCGGCCGGGCGTGGAGCTGAAAGCTCGGTGCTCGGAGCGGCCTTCTACATCCCCACAGCCGCCGCGGGGTTCCGGCGGAAGGCCTCGAGCAGCACGCGTCCCTCGTACTCTCCCGGCGGGACGAGCCCCAGGGCCCAGAGCGCGGTCGGTGCCACGTCCAGGATCGACGCCTCGCCGAGCTCTCCGGAGACCACGCCGCTCCCGTCGAGGAGGAGCGGCACCCGGACGTCTTCCGGCGCGGCCGAGCCGTGCTGGAAGCGTCCGAACGCCCCGCCGCCTCCGTGGTCCGAGACCACGATCACCAGGGTCGAGTCGGAGGTGGCCGCCTCCAGGCCCCGGGCCAGCGCCGAGTCGGCCCGGAGCACGGCCTCACCGTACTCGTCGGACTCGAAGCCGTGCTCGTGCCCGGCGAGGTCGGGGTCGGGGATGTGGACGAAGGCGAGCTCGACCTCCGGATCGGCCAGGGCCGGGCCGGCGCTCTCCACGGCCTGGAGGCCGGTCGGCTCGGTCAGGGACAGGGAGTCCAGGCCGAACGCCTGGCGGCACTGGAGCGCCTCCTCGAAGCCGGCCAGGGGGCCCCGATCGCTCATGAAGGCCACGGCCCTGCGACCCCTGTCCCGGGCCAGGCGGAAGAGGGGATCCAGGCTCGCCATCTGCCGGGTGAACTCCAGGTCGTCGCTGAAGACGCCGTGCTCCTCCGGCGGGACGCCGGCCATGAGCGAGAGGTGCGCCGGGACCGTGAGCGTCGGCACGACCGACGTGGCCCGCGCGGTGCCGGCTCCTTCCCGGGCGAGCCGCTGAAGCGTCGGGGGCACCCAGCGCTCGAGGGCGTCGCCCCGGAGCCCGTCGATCGAGACGACCACGACCCGCCGGGCCACGGGCTCCAGGGGGCGCTGGGTCCGGGCCGTCACACCGGGGAACCCCAGGATGAAGGCCGTGACCGGTCCGGGCCCGGCCCCGAACCGGGTCCTCCGGAGGATCGTCGAGGTCCGGCCTTCGGCGTCGGTGGTGTCCCGATAGGAGGCGAGCTCTCCCGGCGCGGTGAACCAGACCTCGGTGTCGGGCAGGGGACGGCCTTCGGTATCCAGGACCTCCACCTGGATGAGGGAGTCCGGATGGGGAAAGCCGGGTACGCCGGCCTCTCCGGTTCCGCCGAGGAATCGGATCTCTCCCGGGGCTGGCCGGACGGGGAGCTCGACGATGTCCTCGACGTCTGCGATCGAGGCCCGGATACGGGCTGTGCCGGGCGTGAGATCCAGGAGGAAGGTCTCGGCCCGGCCGTCGGGTCCGGTGAGGGCCCGGCCCTGGCTGAGGCGGGCCCCGACGCCGTCGATCCGGAAGCGGACGACGGTGTCCGCCACGGGAGCGCCGGCCCGGTCGGTCACCCGGACCACGAGGGGCTCCGGCGAGGAGCGGCCGCTCCAGAGCTCCTGGTCCGTCCCGGCGACGAACTCCACGGCCGCCACGATGGGGACCCCGTCGCCCCCCGAGGCGGTGGGGACCCCGTCCGAGCAGGCGGCCGCCACGGCTCCCGCCGCCACGGCCAGGAACGCCGACGCCCTGCTCATCGGGTCGGAATCCGGGCGCGGAGACGAACCAGGTGCACGAACTCCTCCGGGCCCCGGAGCGACACGACCCGGTTGCCGGTGATACGGCTCCGGCTGGCCAGGACGAAGCTGCCCGCGTCGGGCATCCCGCTCAGATCGAGGAGATAGCGCTTCTCGACCCGGACCGGATCGGCCGGGGTGCCCTGGGGGACGGGCACGGGCGTCACCAGCGCGGCGTCGGAGCCGAAGAGGGCTGCCTCGCTCCCCGCCGCCGAGATCGTGATCTCGGTGTCGGTTCGGGCCGCGTTGGTCAGCCGGGCGTCCAGGACGACCCGGGCGTCGCCGGGGCGCAGGCGCCGGGCCAGGGCCTCCGGGAGCTCGACCTCACGACGGCGAAAGCGGAGCGCGTCGTCGGCCAGGACGATGCGCACACTCCTCGCCCTCAGGCCCCGGACGTGGACGGCGGTCCGGAGCCCCGACTCAGCCGAGAGCGACACCGAGTCGCAGCCCGTCCCCGGCGTACGCCCCCGGATCCGGGCCACGAGGTTCTGGTGGAGCTCGACGCCCGGCAGCGAGAGCTCGAGGGCCGCCGAGTCCCCCGGGGGGAGAGGCTCCGTGAGGGTGCCCGTCCGGACGACCTCGTCGGTCCGGGTGTCGGTGAGCTCCACGGTCAGGTGGCCCCTGCCCTCCTCCCCGTCGTCCAGGAGGTCGAAGCCCAGCTCGTTGTGGATCACCACCCGGGCCACCCCCTCCGTCACCTCCGCCTCCACCACGCCCGACGGCAGCGGGACCGCCCAGTCCGTGGGCGCGATCTCGATCTCGGGCAGGGA
>CAZMPV010000202.1:0-5778 GCA_964567985.1 uncultured Gemmatimonadaceae bacterium | reverse complement strand
TAGCGGGCCGTGTCCAGCACGCCGGCCATCCCGATCACCCGCTCCCGGGGAAAGCCCGTGGTCTCCTTCGCCACGTAGGCCATGATGTCCAGGGGATTGGAGATCATGATGACGATGGAGTCCGGCGCCACCTCGGCGATCCGCTTCGAGACCGAGCGGACGATGTCGGCGTTCGTCTTGAGGAGGTCGTCCCGGCTCATGCCCGGCTTCCGGGCCACGCCGGCCGTGACCACGAAGACGTCGGTGCCCTCGGCCAGGGAGTAGTCGTTCTCGCCGGTCCCCCGGATCCGGGTGTCGAAGCCCTCCACCGGCGCGCTCTCCCACTGGTCGAGGCCCTTGCCCTCGGGAATGCCTTCCTGGACGTCGATCATGACGACCTCCCGGGCGAGCTCCTTCTCGGCGAGGCGCTGGGCGCAGGTGGCTCCCACGTGTCCCGCGCCGACGACGGTGATCTTGCTGGCGCTCATGGCTGGCTCTCTATGTGGAGAATGCAGGCGGTTCGCTCGCGAGGGCCCACTCGACCGGCGACGCCGGCCGAGCGGCCGGCCGGAACCTACCCGAGGGAAAAATCGGTGTCAACGCGGGTCGAGTCCCGCGTCAGCCCCCGCTCTGGGAGAGGGCGACCAGCCCCCCGGAGCCCGACTCGCTCCCCCGCTCCAGGGAGGACGGCGAGGCCGGTCAGGGCGCGCCGTCCTCCGGACCCGCGGCCGGCCCGCTCACGACGACGCCTCCTCCCGGGCCGCCCCGGGCGTCGCCCGGGACTCGGTGGCCTCGGGCCGCCGGCCCGGCACCCAGCGGCGCTCCCCGCTCTCGTAGTGCTCCCGCTTCCAGATCGGGAGCCGCTCCTTGATCGCCTCGATGACAAAGCGGGACGCGTCGTAGGCCTCGGCCCTGTGGGGCGTGGAGACGGCGATGGCGACGCTGGCCTCGCCCACGTCGAGCTCCCCGACCCGGTGGACCACCACGATCCGGTCCGAGCCGCAGCGCTCGGCGGCCTCGCCGGCGATCTCGTCCAGTACCGGGCCGGCCATCTCCTCGTAGGCCTCGTACTCCATCCCGGTGACGGGTCGGCCGTCGTTGTGGTTCCGGACGATGCCGACGAAGAGGAGGACGGCGCCGTCCTCGGCGGCCCCGACCTCCTCCAGGATCTCCTCCGGGCGGATCGGGTCCGGAGTCAGGTCCGCGCGGATCACCTCAGCCTCCGGCCACGGGCGGGAGGAAGGCGACCTCGTCGCCCTCCTCCAGGCGGGTCTCTCCCGGCGCCCAGCTCCGGTTCACGGCCACCGGCGGGTCGGACGGGAGAGACGCGAAGGGCTCGCCCCTCTCCCGGAGCCGCTGCACCAGGTCGGTGACCGTGGCGCCCTCCGGGACGTGCACGTCCATGCTCTCGACGCCCAGGAGGTCGCGGTAGGAAGCGAAGAAGAGGGTCCGGACGGTCACGTGTCTCGGCCGCGGGTCTGCGAGTTCGGAGAGGGGCGCACCCGCAGAGTAGACGCGGAGCGTCGGCCTCGTCAACAGGCCACGACGCTCCGCGGGCTCCCCGGTCGGGGGAGCCCCGGAACGCCTGTCAGTCGCCGATCTCGCCCCGCTTCCGGTGGGCCTCGGTGACCTTCTTCCGGAACTGCTTGGAGGGCTTGAAGTGGGGCACTTCCCGGGCCGGGACCTTCACCGGCTCCCCGGTCCGGGGATTCCGGGCCATCCGGGACTTCCGGTGACGGACCTCGAAGGAGCCGAAGCCCCGGATCTCGATCCTCTCGCCGTCGGCCAGGGCGGCCTTCACGGCGTTCAGGAGGCCGTCCACGACCAGGGCGCAGTCCTTCTTGGTGATGCCAGGTCCGATCGCCTCGGTGACCTGGTCCACGAGGTCCGCTTTCGTCATTCCGTTCCTCCAACCGTGGGCGGGTCGCGTCGAACGAGGGCCCCCGGAGGGGCCGGCCGGCCACGGTAACCCGCGGATCCGGCCGGCGTCAATGGTCCGCCCGGCGGCTCTCCATGAGCTCGATGAAGCGATCGAAGAGGTAGCGGCTGTCGTGGGGTCCCGGGGCCCCCTCGGGGTGGTACTGGACCGAGAAGACCGGCCGGCTCCGGTGCTCGAGGCCCTCGACGGTGTGGTCGTAGAGGTTCACGTGGGTCAGCCGGAGCTCTTCGGCTCCCTCGATCCCGTCCTCCTCGCTCCCCCGGACCGCGAAGCCGTGGTTCTGGGCCGTGATCTCCACGGTGTCCCGGTCCAGGTTACGGACCGGATGGTTCCCCCCGTGATGGCCGAAGGGGAGCTTGAAGGTCGCGCCCCCGAAGGCCCGGGCGATGAGCTGGTGGCCGAGACAGATCCCGAAGATCGGGATCCCGCGCTCGGAGAGCTCGAGGATCGCGTCCCGGGCCTCCTCGACGGCCGCCGGGTCCCCGGGCCCGTTCGAGATGAAGAGCCCGTCGGGCTCCTCGGCCACGATGTCGGCGGCGGTGGTCTCGGCCGGGAGCACCGTGACCCGGCAGCCCCGCTCCGCCAGGAGCCGGGGGGAGTGGGCCTTCACGCCGAAGTCGTAGGCCAGGACCCTGAAGCGCTCCTCGCCGTCGGCGGACACCTCGTAGCGCTCGTCGGTGGAAACGCCGCAGGCCAGGTCGAGCCCTTCCATCCGGGGATGGGCCCGGACCCGGTCCAGGAGCTCGGCCTCGTCGACGTCGGCGGAGGCGATGGCGCCCCGCATGGCTCCCTCCGAGCGGATGTGCCGGGTCAGGGCCCGGGTGTCCACGCCCGTGATGGCGACGAGCCCCGCCGACTCCAGGTACTCCTGGAGCGAAGACGAGGCCCGCCACGAGCTGTGGTGGTCCGCCGCCTCCCGGACGATGAAGCCGTCCGCCTGGGGCCCGTCGGCTTCCTCGTCCTCGTCGTTCACCCCGTAGTTGCCGATCAGCGGATAGGTCATGACGACGAGCTGGCCCGAATACGACGGGTCGGTCAGGATCTCCTGGTAGCCCGTCATGGAGGTGTTGAAGACCACTTCGCCGACGGTGGAGCCGGCGGCCCCCAGGGCATGGCCGTCGAAGCGGCGACCGTCCTCCAGGAGGAGGTAGCGAGGCTCGGCGTCGAGGGGTCGCATCACTGGCTCGTCGGACGGAGGAAGGGCGCGGCGCTCGACGCCGAATGTATCCGAGCCGGGAGGCGAGTCAACCCGGGGCGCCTTCCCCCGCAGCCCGGGTCGAACATACCTTTGCGCCGATTCGCCGACGCCACTCGCAGCGCCCCGACATGGCCGACGACACCCCGGTTTACATCCACGCGGACGAATCGTGCCTCGGGAACCAGTTCCAGGGCCGGGCGAACCCGGGCGGGGCCGCGGGGCTGGTGGAGGTCTGGAAGGAGGAGGCCTGGCATCGCCGGGACTACTGGCTCTCGTCCGGCGACACCACCAACAACCGGATGGCGCTCCAGAGCGCCATCGCCCCCCTCCGCCTCCTGACCCGGCCGTGCCGGGTCGACTTCACCTCGGACAGCCAGTACCTGGTCAAGGGGATGACCGAGTGGATCGAGGGGTGGAAGGCCCGGGGCTGGAAGCGGAAGAAGGGCTCGATCGAGAACCTGTCGCTCTGGAAGAAGCTCGACCGGGTCGCCGCCCGCCACGAGGTCACCTGGCACTGGGTCCGGGGCCACGCGGGCCACCCCAAGAACGAGTACGCCAACTTCCTGGCCATCCGGGCCGCCGAGCGCCAGAACCGCTCCCCGGGGCTGGTGGACTCGGGCTTCGTGGACTGGCTGAACGAGCAGCGCGACGACTACGAGAAGTACCTGGACTACTTCGAGTTCCTCCCGCCCGACGAGCAGCCGGACGGGGGGGAAGGAGCATAGGCGGGCTCCGGAGCGGGCGGGGGATCCCGGACCCACATAAAAAAAGCGAAGGCCTCCGGTGCGGCACATCGCGCTCCGAAGGCCTTCGCTGTGCTGGCAGGACTCGATCCTAGGTCCGACTGGAACCGTCCGTTGTGCGACGGCGGGATCTCATCCCCTTACCCTGGCCACACGGTCAGCGGCCCAGGCGCCCCGAAGCTCCGGGGCTACGACGGAGGCCAGCAACCTCTCCGTCGGCGAGCGGGATTCCAGCGCCCCACTCGCGCCGAGTGCAGCGGCGTCCCGCCGCGTCGGCCGCGAACTTGATTCACCTTAGGATGACCATCGCCATCGTTCAGGTGAGCCGTATCAAGAACGCACCCCAAACATTGCCTGCGGGTCGGCTCCTGTCAAGCGAGATCCCGGCCCTCCCGCCGGAAACGGCAAATACGTCGTAAGTATTTGCTTTGCCTGTACTTGCAGTCACGGATACAGCCGTCTGTCACGGCCCCTTTCGCGAGCTAAACAGATGGATTTCAGACGGGATCCCGCCTCACGCGTACGGTGGCGCAAACCGCTCCGGGAAAATCCCCTCACGGATCCGTGATCGCCCGCTCCGCAGGGCCGGACTCATTTGTTGTCTGGACAACGACCACCTCCCGATCGAAGACCCGACCGAAGCTCTCCAGGAGGGGATCGACGACCTCGTCGAGCTCGACGGTTCGGTCCAGCAGCCGCTCCAACGAGGTGACCGACCGGTCGCCGACGCCGCAGGGGACGATGGTGTCGAAGTAGCGGAGGTCGGTGGAGACGTTGAGGGCGAATCCGTGGGAGGTGATCCAACCGGACGAGACCCGGATGCCGATGGCCGCCACCTTGGCCCCCTCGCTCCAGACGCCTGTGAGGCCGTCGATCCGTCGGGCGGGGACCCCGAAGGCCTCGAGGGTCAGGATCAGGACCTCCTCCAGGTCCCGGAGGTAGCGGTGCAGGTCCTTGCGGTCGGGCTCGAGGTCCAGGATCGGGTAGCCCACGAGTTGACCCGGTCCGTGGTATGTCACGTCCCCGCCCCGGCCGCTCTCCTCGAGCTCCACGCCCAGGAGCGCCCGCTCCCGGGCGTCGGCCAGGAGGTTGTCCGACTCGGCGCCCGAGCCCAGGGTGATGACGTGGGGGTGCTCCAGGAGGAGGAGCCGGTCGGGGATCTCGCCGGCCCGGCGTCGCCGGACGAGGCGTTCCTGGAGCTCGGCGGCCGGGCGGTAGGGGACGGTGCCGAGTCGCTCGACTTCGAGGGTGCGGGTGGCCGTCAGGCGTCCTCCGGGAAGTTCTCCAGCATCTCCTTCAGCCGGGCCAGGAAGCGGGCCGCGTCGGCCCCGTCCACGATCCGGTGGTCGTAGCCCAGGGAGAAGAGGGCCCGCTTCCGGATGCCGATGGAGTCGCTCCCCGTCTCCGGGTCCTCCACCACCACCGGTCGCTTCTCGATGGCGCCGGTGCCGAGGATCGCCGCCGTGCCCTTGGGGATGATCGGCATGCCGACCAGCGTGCCCAGGACCCCGGGGTTGGTGATCGAGAAGGTGGCGCCCTGGATCTCGTCGGGCTTGAGCTGGCGCTCCCGGGCCCGGGTCGCCAGATCGACGATCTTCTTGGCGATCCCCACCAGGCTCAGGTGGTCGGTGTCCCGGATCACGGGAACGATCAGCCCCGGGTCCAGGTCGACCGCCATCCCCACGTTGACGTTGCCCCGCTTGATGATGTTGTTGCCCGAGGCCGTGGCGTTCACCTGGGGGAACTCCTTGAGCACCCGGGAGACGGCCCACGCCACGAAGGCGGTGTAGCTGACCCCGACTCCCTGCTCCTTCCAGCGGGGCTTGTTCTCGTTCCGGATCCGGTCGATCCGGGTGAAGTCCACCTCGATGAAGGAGTGGACGTGGGGCGCGATCCGCTTGGCCACGACCATGTGCTCC
>CAZMPV010000201.1:0-5800 GCA_964567985.1 uncultured Gemmatimonadaceae bacterium | reverse complement strand
TAGAAGGACGCGCCCACCCGCAGGTAGACGCTCGTCCCCGCTCCGCCCCGGAGAGGGACGGCCGCGCCGAGGCGCAGCGTCAGAGGCGCGCTCCAGAAGGGGAGCGTGCGGGCCGAGAGCTCGCCTCCGGCCGAGGCGATCGCGTCCCGGAGAGGGTTCTGGTACCGGACGGACTCCCCTCCGAGCTCGGGCCCCCACGCGTTGCCCGCGTCGGCGAAGAGCGCCCCGGAGATCCTGTCCAGGTGGAAGGGGACCAGCCCCCACCCCTCGTGGACCAGGACCAGGGGGAAGCGATACTCGGCGGTGGCGGACCAGGCGTAGCGTCCGAAGCGGTCCCCCTCCGTGAAGCCCCGGACCGGGAAGAGGCTCGAGCCGCCCCCGAAGAGCTCCAGGCCGGTGAGGGGCTCCGGCCGGCCGCTCCCGCCCCCGACCTCGTAGTGGAAGGCGTCGGCGCCGGCGCCGGTGGCCACCCCTCCGACGAAGCGCGCCGCCAGGACGTGGTCGGCGAAGCCCGGCCCGCCGATGGAGCGGTAGCCCCGCAGCCGGACGATGACGTCCCGGAAGGAGCGGTCGGCGCCCGGGGCACCCACCAGGCTGTCGGGGAGGCTGACCTGCTTCCGGAGCCGGAGCTGGACGAGCCCCCCGACGCCGTCCTCCCGGCTGATCGAGAAGGGGTGGAAGCGGGTGTTGTCCCCGGCCAGGGTCACGCGTCCCTGCCACTGGGTCCGGTCGGGTCGGCCGAGCTGGAAGTTCCGGCTCGGCTCGAGGTCCGGGCCCAGGAGCTCCTGGTGCTCGCCGATGACGGCGCCTTCGAATCCCAGGGAGAGGACGCTCCGCCAGCGCCGGCGGATCAGCGTGGCGGAGACGCCCAGGCGCCGCTCCCGCTCCACCACGAAGAGGGTCTCGGTGGAGCCGTCCTCGAGCTCTCCCGTCAGGGCCCGAGGCCCGGCGTCGTGGTCCTGGAAGAGGGAGAGGCCGAGGACGGGATTTCCCAGCCCCGCGTAGCGGTAGCCAAGCCGCCCCCGGAAGCGGGCGTCGCCCAGGGTGACCGTGCCCCGGAGGCTGTAGGCGTGCCGCCCGACCAGGTCCCGGCCCGACGTGCTCAGGCCCAGGGCGGGCTCCACGACCTCCACCCGTCTCGCGCCTCCGTCGTTCCGCTCTACGAGGGCGTCGTCGCCGGGGTCCCAGCTCGGGACCCAGTAGTGTGGCTGGAGCGAGGGGAACGCCGAGTAGGGTCGGGTCGAGTCCGCCTGCACGGCGCCGGCTCGGGCCGCCGGCTCCGGCAGCTCGTCCCCTCCGTCTCCAGCCTCCTCCCCGTGGCGGGCAAAGCGGGGATCCGGCCCGTAGGGCTCGAAGGCCTCCTCCGGCCTGAACCGGGTCCGCTCCACCTGCCAGCCGTGGGCGTGGTAGCCGCTCAGGTAGAGCCAGCGGCCGTCGGGCCCCACCGAGGGATAGGCCGCCCCGGTGAGGACGTTGGTGAGCTGCCGCGTCGGTCCCACCCGGCCCGAGCCGCTCTCGACCCGGGCGGCCAGGACGTTCCAGATGCCCGTCCGATCCGACGCCCACACCAGCCAGCGGCCGTCCGGGCTCCAGGCCGGGGTCAGGTCCACCGCCCGGTCCGAGGTCACGCGGGCCGAGATCCGTCCCTCCCGGTCCAGGAGCACGATGTCGAACTGTCGCTCCCGCTCCCACCGGGCCGCGGCGATCCGGCGGCCGTCGGGCGAGATCCGGGGGTAGGCCCAGTGGACGGCGGAGTCGAAGGCGGTCAGGGGCCGGAGCTCGCCGCTCTCGAGGTCGACCTCGACCAGGCGGTTGGTGCCCTGGCCGTGCTGCACCGCCACGGCCACGTCGCCCCCCGGGGCCACGTCCGGCTGGTCCACCCGGGCTCCCCGGGTGATGCGCCGGGAGCCCCCGTCCCGGTCGAGGCGGTAGAGGTCGGTCCGGATCCGGTAGGGGTCCTGGTACTCGAACTGGGCGACGACGATCTCGCCGTCGGGCGTCCACGCCAGGTTCGAGACCCCGTTCGTCCGGGCCAGCTTGCGACCGGAAGAGCCGTCGGCCCGGAGGAGCCGCACCTGGGGGTCGCTGGTCCCGTCCGAGCGGGCGAAGGCGAGCCACTCCCCGTCGGGCGACGGCTTCGGGTGGAGGGCGAAGCGTCCCTCGGTCGTGAGGGCCTCCGTGCGGGTCAGGGGCGCCCGGGACGTCAGGGAGTCCCGGAGGGCGCCGAGCCGGCTCTCGAGATCGTTACGCCAAGCATTCCACCCCTCGGAGAAGCTGACCCCGAAGGCGTCCTCCGCCGCCGAGTTCAGCCGGAAGGGGACCCACTGGTCGGCCACGCTGTGGGCGAAGTCGGCCATCCGGTCCCGGCCGTGGCGCTCCAGGAGCCAGTCGAAGAACTGGGAGCCGTAGACGTAGGAGCGGTTCCCGTCGGGCCAGACCGGCGAGTCGCCGGACATCTGGTCCAGCTCCTCGAAGGCGTCCTCCAGGAGGGCCGTCCGGACCACCATGTCGTGGTAGGTGCCGCGGGTCCGGCCCGCGTCGGTGAGGGCGGACTCGTAGTACGTGGCCAGCCCCTCCCGGGTCCAGCCCGGAGTGTTCAGCCCGGGGAAGACGGGCCACGGCACCGGGATCCGGCCGAAGACGCTCCGGACCACGCTGCCCAGGGGGCCCGTCAGGTCCAGGTGGTAGATGTGGGCCAGCTCGTGGACGATGACGAGCTCGAGCCAGTCGTCGAAGTACGACAGCGTGAGGCCGTCGGTCGGCGGCGGCGCGAAGATCGTGATCCGGTTCGAGGGAAAGACCGACGCGAAGCCGTTCGAGGCGTCGGTGTGGTCGGAGATCACCATCTCGATGCGATCCTCCGGCGGCTTCACGAAGGCCTCCGACATGGCCTCGTACGCCGCCTCGGCCCGTTCCGCCGCCCGGGCGCCGAGCTCGGGCAGGTCCGCCGGGTACGTCACCCGGAAGTGGGGCGTGACCCGGGTGCGCCACGCTTCGTCCGGAGCCACCTGGGCGGAGGCCCGGGTGCCGGCCAGGAGAAGGACCAGGGGCAGGACGGCCCGGAGGAGCCTGTCCCACCCCCTCGGCCGGACCGGCCGTCCGGATTCCGTGTCGTCGGCGTGCCTCACGGTTCTCTCGTCGATCTCGCTGGTGGCGTCTTGTCAAAGGCTCGCGGCCGTGCCACCCTTTCGGTCCGGGCTGCTTCGGCCATCCCTACCCCGACGCCGTGATTGCGATGCATTCCGACAATACCCTCTGGTACAGACTCGGTTACGCCCTCGAGCGGGCCCGGGGCAGCGCCCCGGATCTCCCCGCGCTCCTGGGCCGTGGCGCGTCCGACGCGACCCGGAAGGAGCAGCCCGACGAGAGCCCCGGCGACGACGGGGGTGACGCGGCCGTCACGGCCCTCGTCCTCGGGGGCGCCGGCGCCCTGGCGTCCCGGGTCCTCCGGGTCTGGCCCCGGCGTCATCGTCCGGGGGCCCTCGGCGTCGTCGCGGCCGGAGCGTCCGGCGCCGCGGCCGGGGTCCTGGTGGAGCTCCTCCAGCCGCTCCTCCGGGGCGAGCTCGCGCCCCCCGGCCCCGACGAAGACGTCACCGAAGCGCTCCTCTCCGGCGCCGGCCGGGGCCTGGCCTACGGAGCGATCGCCGAGCCCCGGCTGCCGGGCCCGGCCCTCCTCCGGGGCGTCCTCTTCGGCACGCTGGAATACATGATCGCCCCCTGGGGCGGGCTCCCCGGCCTCCTGGGCTCCTCCAGCCCCCACCGGAAGCTGCCGGTCGTCTCCGGCCTCCTGGAGCCCGGCGAGGAGGACGACGCCGACTACCTGGACTTCGTCGCCTTCGGCCTGGCCCTGGGGCTCCTCTACGGCACGTTCCTGGAGAAGAGGGGCACCACCCCGGAGGAGTAGTCCGGCGCCGGTCCGGGCTCGGCGCCGAGGAGGCCTTCCGGACACGGCGGGAGCCGGATGCCCTGGCCGCCCTCCTGGGGCGGGCGGTCTCCCGCGTCGGCGCCCGGCAGGACTCCCAGGAGCTGGGTCCCCACCCCGCCCACCTCACCGAAGCCCCGGAGCGGACAGAAGGCCTCCGGCCGGCTCCGGAGCACCGGAGCCAGGTAGTAGCCGGCCAGGCCGTCCACGTAGTCGAAGACCAGGTATCCGGCCCCGAGCTCCCGGGCCCGCTCCAGGAATGTCCCGGCGTCCCGGCTCAGGGGATACATCTCGCTCTTCGTCCCGCTCATCAGGTAGAAGGCCCGGGGCTTCCGGGAGATGACCACCGAGCCCCCGGGCAGGTTCGCCCCGCTCCAGCCGGCGGCGGCGACGAACTCGAGCGTCCGGGGCCCCGTGCACGCCCAGGGCCCGTCGGCCCGGGCCCGGCTCCAGCACGATCGGGCGCTCCCCACCGACTCCACCCACGACGTCACCGCCGGCCCGCCCAGGACCAGCACCCCCACGGCGAGCCCCGCCACGGCCACGTCCCGCCTCCAGCGGCCCAGGCCCTCGGCCACGGCCACCCCGGCGTAGAAGATCAGCAGCGGAAAGAGGGGCAGGGCGAAGCGGTCGCCGGACCAGACCACCGGCCAGAGGAGGAGGAGGCCGGCGTAGAGTGGCACGAAGAGCTCGGCTACGCCGGGACGGCGGCGGACGCACCGGAGCCATCCCCAGCCGGCCAGGACCAGGAGGACGATTCCCAGGACCCCGGCGGCCGGACCGGTGAGGCCGGTGATCCCCCCGGGAACGTGGGTCGTGACGTAGCCCACCAGGTTCTCCCCGGTCCGGGCCAGCAGCTCCGTCGGTCCCGCCCGCCCGAGCTCCGGGCGGTAGGGGTCCACGAGCCAGAACTCGGAGAGGTAGGCCCCCTCCTCGCTCACCCCCCGGTTCCGGAGCCACCAGAGGCCCGCCGGAAGGACCGCCGCGGGGACGTAGGCGGCCAGGGCTCGCCAGCGGCGCCCCAGCGCCAGCCAGAGGCCGATCGCCGCCAGGAGGGGGACGCCCGCCGAGCGGGTGAAATAGGCCAGGACGGCTGCGGCCGCCCCGGCGGCGAGCCAGCCCGGGTGCAGCGGGCCGGCTTCCCGCCGCCACCAGGCTCGGCCCCGCCCGTCCCGGCTCCCGCCCTCGTCCTCTCCGTCGTCCGGGCTCCTCGCCCCGTCCTCTCCGCTCCGCGCCCCCTCCCCCCGCTCCAGCGCCCAGAGCGCCAGGAAGGTGAAGGCCAGGAAGGTGGGGTCGGAGAGGATCCAGTGGCTGTAGTAGACCACCGCGCTCGAGATCGCCACGAGCCCGGCGACGCCCAGGGCGAACCAGGAGCCCCGCCGGTTTCGAGCCCAGAGGAAGGAGAAGCCCACCGCCAGGGCCGTGGAGCTCCCCGCCACGGCCTTGAAGCCGACCCAGGTCTTGGCGCCCAGGAGGTGGGCGAAGGCCAGGAGCCCGGGAAAGACCGGCGGATACTTGGTGTGGGCCGGCTCCCCCGGGAGGTAGAGGTCCAGGTACGCCCCCCGCTCCAGGAGCGAGTGGGCGAGGCCGAGGTAGCCGGCGTTGTCGCCGCCGGTGTGGGGCGCCGGGGTGAAGGCCGCCGCCATGACCACGGCCTGGACGAGGAGCAGCCCGGCCAGGATCCAGGTGTCCCTTCGCTCCCAGGCGGCGGGAGGGCCCCCTCCGAGGCCCTCCGCCGGCCCGGCCCCGTTCGGCGCGCCCACGTCAGGCCCCCGGACCGGGCCGGACCGCCGCGTCGGCGCCGGGCGTTAGGGAGCCCAGGACGCGAAGCCCCCGTGCCCCGGTGCTCCCGGGCACGTTTCCCGGCACGCCGTTCAG
>CAZMPV010000200.1:0-5802 GCA_964567985.1 uncultured Gemmatimonadaceae bacterium | reverse complement strand
CCGTTGTAGACGACGAAGAGCCCGGTCCCCGCCGTGTGGAGCCAGCCGAAGCGGACGTTGGCGCTGAAGCGGTCGATCTGGTCGCTGTACTGGACCAGGGACTGGAGGAAGATCCGGGGCGTGAAGAAGTAGCCCACCCGGAGTCCCGCGAGCCGGGTGATGAAGTCCCCTTCGGCCAGCTCCACGTCGTTGTACTCGAGCCGCAGCGCGGTGCTCAGGGCCGAGCCCCGGCGAAACGTGAGGAGGGTGGAGGCGCCCCGGCGGCGGCCCGAGAGGAAGGCGCCCCAGTTGATCCGGGTCTCGAAGGCGACGTCGGCGGCCTGGTTCGTGTAGGCGTGCCAGGCGGCCTCCCAGCCGTCGTAGGTTCCGGGCGGGACCACGATCTCCTCGTTGCCGGGGATGGAGAAGGGCCGCTCCAGCCCTTCCCGGACCCAGTTGAAGGCCGGGCTGAAGAAGTGGCCGGCGTGCCACTCCACGTGGCTGTCCACGTGCAGCTGGGCGGTCTCCTCGAAGCCGGTCTCCAGGTCCCGGTACGTCTGGTAGCGGACGTGGGGCCGGAACTCCCGCACCCCGAAGAGGTCGTCGGGCCGGATGTAGTTCATCACGAAGGCCGAGTACTGCCGGTATCCGGCCCGGGGCAGGAAGCCGACCTCCGGGTTGAAGTCCTCGCCGACCTCCCGGACGTCGGCGCTCCCCCGCCAGCTCCGGCTGCTCCAGCCGGCGTTCACCTCGTAGGCGTGGTCGCGGCCGTCGAGGCCCGGGGTCTCGGTCCGGGCCGCGAAGGAGGTCAGGGTCAGGGCGTCGCCGACGCCGAACTGGCCGTCCACTGCGTAGGTCCGGTTGTAGTCGTCGGAGGTTCCCAGGGCGTCCCGCTCCACGTAGATCCCGCCCAGCCCGGAGCGGTTGGCGAACTCCTTCTGGAGGCGGGCCACGGAGAAGGCGTTCCCCGGCTGGACCCCCTCCAGACCGGCGGTGCGGATGTGAAGGAATCCCATGTTCAACCCCAGCGCCCTTCCCGAGAGGCGGCCGCCGCCGTCGATCGGCACCCGGGTTCCGTCCGGGGCGATGCCGATCCTCCTGCTGAAGAAGAGCTCGGACTGGCTGGATCCCACCGAGAAGTAGCCGGCGTTCTCCAGGAAGAAGGGGCGCTTCTCCGGGAAGAAGAGGCTGAACCGGGTGAGGTTCGTCTGGACGTCGTCGACCTCGACCTGGGCGAAGTCGGTGTTGTACGTCAGGTCCAGGGTCAGGCCCTGGGTGATCTGGACCTTGGCGTCGCCGCCCACGTCGCCGTCCTCGCCGAAGGCGCCCTCCCCCGCCTGGTAGTTCCGGGAGCTGGAGCCCAGCACGTAGGGGGTCAGCCGGACCGATCGCTTGACCGGCGGCTCGAGGCCCGTCAGCGTGCCGGCCTCGCTCACCCGGTAGAGGTTGAACTCCCGGGACACCGGCGACCAGAACGCCTCCTCGTTCATTCGCCGGACCCGCCGGGCCACGTTGAAGCCCCAGGCCTGCTCGTCGCCCTGACCGTAGCGGAGCGTCGAGAAGGGGATCCGGAACTCGGCGTACCAGCCCCCCTCGTCCCGGGAGGTCGCCACGGTCCAGCTCCCGTCCCAGTTCAGGTTGAAGCCCCCGCCCGAGCCCGACTGCTGGCGCTGCCCCGTGAGCCCGCCGCCGCTGAAGCGGCCGCCGCCCTCGCCCTGGTTCACCACCTGGCCGTCGTACTCGATGCCCGCCGGGTTCGTCCCGAAGACGAAGCCGTTCTCGCCGTCGTCGAAGGTGTCGAAGATCAGGAGGACCGCGTCCGAGATCTCGAGGTCGGCGTCCCGGAGGCTCTCGCCCTCGACGATCCCGGAGGCGTCGTCGTCGAACGCCCAGACTCCCACGTAGAGAGCGTCGTCGCCGTGGAGGACCCGGACCTCGGTCTCCTGGGAGGCGGGACGGCCGTCCCAGGGGGTCCGCTGCACGAAGCCGGTCAGGACCTCGGCCCCCTCCCAGACGCCTTCGGTGGGCCGGCCGTCGATCCGGGGCGGGCTCTCGACCGCGTGGACCGCCGCCCGGCGCGAAGGATCCCCGCTCTCTCCGGCGGCGGCGTCCGGGCCGGCCTGGGCGGAGAGGGAGCCCGCCGGAGCGGCGGAGAAGAGCACCACGGCGATGGCCGTGGACGCGTACGGACGAAGAGCGTGAAGCGCGGGATGAAGCGTCATTGATCTATCCGGAATCGTCGCCGTCCCCCGGCCCGTGTCCGGGCCGCATCATGGCCCGGAAGAGGCCGTCCACGTCCTCGGGCGGGCGGGTCCACCGGCTCACCAGAACGGTGGCCAGGAGGGAGAGGACGAAGGCCGGGATCAGCTCGTATACGAAGTTTTTGAGCGCGGGGGTCAGGTACCACACGATCGTCGTGACCGTCCCCGTCGCGAGTCCCGCAAAGATACCGGCACGGGTGGTGCCCTTCCAGTACAGGGCCAGGATCGAGGTCGGCCCGAGGGCCGCCCCCAGGCCCGCCCAGGCGAAGAGCACGAGCCAGAAGATCAGCTCCTGGGCGGCCAGCCCCATGACCAGGGCCGCCACCACCAGGACGGCGACCACCACCCGGGAGAGGACCACCAGGTGGCGCTGGTCCACCTCGTCGTCCTTGCGGATCACCCGCTGGTAGACGTCCCGGACCACCGTGGAAGCGGCGACCAGGAGCTGGGAGTCGGCGGTGGACATGATGGCCGCGAAGATCGACGCCACCACGACGCCGAAGAGGACCGGGTGGAGGTGTTGCTGGGCCAGGATCGGAAAGAGCGTCTCGGTGTCGGCCGACGGCAGCATGGACGCCTCGGGCACGTAGATCCGGCCCACCAACCCGATCAGCACCGCGCCCGCGCCCATGAGCACGTTCCAGGTGGTGCCCACGCCGGCGGCCCACTTGAGCTGCTCGGGGTCGTCGATGGACATGTAGCGGACCAGGATGTGGGGGTTGCCCGGCGAGCCCAGGCCGATCCCCACCATCCCGAGGAAGGCGCCGAAGGCGAGGTTGAGGGGGTCGGCGAAGCCCGGATCGTAGGCTGCGAGCTCGCCCATCACCGGGCCCCAGCCCCCGGCGTCGAGGAAGGCCACCGCCGGAAGCCCGAGGAGCGCCCCGATCATCAGGATCGCCTGCAGCGTGTCCGTCAGGCTCACCGCCAGGAAGCCGCCCACCATCGTGTAGAGCAGGACGATGCCCGCCGTCAGGTAGACGCCGGTCGTGGGCTCGAGCCCGAAGCTCGCGCCGATCGCCTTGCCGCCCCCGACGAACTGGGCCGAGACGTAGCTCACCATGAAGAGCAGGAGGATGCCGGCCAGGGCCATCCGGAGCTTGCCGTCGTCGTCGCCGAAGCGGCTGGCGAAGAAGTCGGGCAGGGTGATGCAGTCGTGGACGTCGCTGAAGCGACGCAGGCGCCGCGCGTAGTAAAGGAAGAGGAAGAACTCGACCACGGTGTATCCCACCACCGCCCAGAGGGCCGACGCCCCGGTGCTGTACGCCATCCCCGTGACCCCGAGGAGGAGCCAGGAGCTGCGGCCCGACACCACGGCCGAGAGGGCGACGACGAAGCGGTTCATGACCCGCCCGCCGACGAAGAACTCGCTGATCCCCTCGGAGGAGAAGCGGAGCGAGTAGACCCCGATCCCGACCAGGACGGCCAGGTAGCCCACGAACGCCACCACCGCCCACCCGCTGACCTCGATGGCCGTGGCGGAGATGCCCTCCTGGAGGGTGACGGCCGTGAGGGCGGCCGCAGAGAGACCGGGGAGCGTCACGGAAGCGCCGACGTCCGGCTCACGCCTCGTCCTCGACCATGTAGGCCACGGCCCAGGCCCCGATCCCGATGTGGGTGGAGATGACCGGGGTGGCCGGGCCGCTCAGGATCTCCACGTCGCCCCAGCGCTCCCGGAGCGCCCCCTCCACGCTCTCCACGACCTCCGGACAGCCGACGTGGACCACGCCGAAGCGGAGCTGCTCCACGTCGTCGGGAATCGCCGACTCCAGCCGGTCCATGACCGCCGGGAGCACCCGCTTCCGGCCCAGGACCTGGCCGGCCCGCTCGACCCGGCCGTCCGGCGTCAGGCGGAGGATCGGCTTCACCCCGAGCAGCCCGCCGAGCCACGCGGTCCCCCGGCCCACCCGCCCCGAGGCGAGGAGCCGGTCGAAGCGATCCACCGTGAAGAGGAGGCCGGAGCGGTCGCGGATCCGGTTCAGCGTCTCGGCGATCTCTTCGGGGGGCGTCGCCATCTCGGCCAGCTCGGCGGCCTTGAGCGTCAGGAGCCCCTGGAGGATGGAGGCGGCCCGGGAGTCCACCAGGCGGACCGGGACGTCGTCGGCCAGGGCGGCCGCTGCCTCCGCCGAGCCGAAGGTCCCCGAGAGGGCGCCGCTCAGGATCACGCCGACCAGCTCCTCGGCGTCCTCCCCGGCGTCCCGGAAGCCCCGGAGGAAGTCGCCCGGAGGCGCCTGGGAGGTCGTGGGGAGCTCCTCCTGGGCCTCCATGCGCCGGTGGAACTCCCCGGCGCTGATCTCCACCCGGTCGAGGAGGACGTCGTCGCCGTCGATCAGGAGGAGCGGCACCACCTGGATCCCGTGGGCCCGGACGACCTCGTCGGGGAGGTCGCAGCCGCTGTCGGTGACGACGCCGACGGGTCGCTTCGGGCTCTCCCCGCCCCGACCGGCGGCCTCGTGCTGGGCCCGCATGTCCTCGGCCTTGTGGGTGGCGAGGCTTCCCACGCTCCGGACGTACTCGAAAATCCGCTCCGGATGGTCGGTGTGGATGTGGATCTTCAGGGCGTCGCCCGTCCGGACGACGATGAGGGAGTCCCCCAGCTCCCGGAGCCGGGCCCGGACCTCGGCCTCCGACGGCAGATCCGGTCCCCGGCCCAGGGCCTCGGTGCAGTAGCGGAAGCGCTCGTCGTCGGCGTCGAACTCGGCCCGCCCCGCAGCGGCGGCTCGTCCGGGCTCGGGCTCCGTCTCCAGTGCCCGGAGGAGGGGCTCGCCCTGGATGTAGAGGAGGACCCCCTCCAGAAGGGTGACGAAGCCCTTGGCGCCTGCGTCCACGACCCCGGCCTTCTTCAGCTGGGGCAGGAGCTCGGGCGTCCGCCGGAGGGAGTCCCGGGCCCGGCCCACCAGGTGGCCGACGAGATCCGCGATGTCGGCGATGCCGGCGGTCTCGGCCGCTTCGGCCGTGTCACGGATCACCGTGAGGATCGTCCCCTCCACCGGCTTCTCCAGGGCGCCCTGGAGGCGGACGGCGCCGGCCATCAGCGCTTCGCCCAGCTCGTCGGCCCGGACCCGGGCCTCGCCGCTGAGGCGCTCCGCGAAGCCCAGCAGGAACTGGGAGAGCATCATCCCGCAGTTCCCCCGGGCCCCGAGCACCGCCGCCTCGGCGGCCTCCCGGGCCACCTTGTCCACCCCGAGCTCGGTGCAGCCGTGGATCCGGTCGGCGATCGCCCGGACGGTGAGCGCGAGGTTCGTCCCCGTGTCCCCGTCGGGCACGGGAAAGACGTTGATCCGGTTCAGCTCTCCCCGGGCCGTCCGGGCGTGCTCGCACGCCGCGACCAGGGAGCGTCGAAGGCGGGGGCCGTCCACGTAGGAGATCTGCATCGCGGCAGGAAGATGCCCCGGTCCCGAGGGCTCGCGCAATGCGGTCCTGCCCGTGTCTCCGGGGCCGCTCCCGGGCCTCTGGACATCACCGACGCCTCTTTTTACCGTTGGCCGATGCCGGCGGCGCCGGGTCGGGAATGGCAACCCCGGCGCGGCGCTTTTCACGTCCGGACGGCCCGGACACAGCGTGA
>CAZMPV010000199.1:0-5813 GCA_964567985.1 uncultured Gemmatimonadaceae bacterium | reverse complement strand
CGGCGCCGTCAGCCCCGGCGCTCCTCCAGCGCCGACAGCGCGTCCTCCCCGTAGAACATCTCGATGTACTTCGCCTGGACCGGCGTGATCCTCCGGACGGCCCAGACCAGGTGGACGTGGTTCGGCTCCCGGGGCACGGTGTTCACCTCCATGCCGGCTTCCCGGGGCAGGCGATCTCCCTTCCGGTTGTTACACTTCGAGCACGCCGTCACCACGTTCTCCCAGCGGTTCTTCCCGCCCCGGGAGATAGGCAGGACGTGGTCCCGGGTCAGGAACTGCCGCCCCCGGAGCTGGCTCCGATGCCGACCGCAGTACTGGCAGCAGTAGTCGTCCCGGGCGAAGAGGAAGGTGTTGGTCACCTGCCGCCTGAAGCGCCGGGGCACGTGGACGTAGCGGACCAGGCGAATGACCGTCGGGCAGGGGAGGTCACGGTTCTCGGAGCGGAACTGGCGGGACTCGTCCACCTCCAGGATCTCCGCCTTGCGGTCCATGACCAGGCGCACCGCTCTCCGGTGGGGAACGATGGTGAGAGGCTCGAACGATGCGTTGAGGGAAAGGCAGGCCATGCGATGAATCCTGAGATGCCGTTCCGGGTCTCCCGAACGTAGGGCGAAAGCCCGGGCATGGCAACGACGATCGGCCGACCGTCGCGTCACGGTCCCGGACGTCGCCGGGTGGGGGTCAGAGCAGCGCCGTGGGGTCCCGGTCCACGATCACCCGGACGTCGCCGCCCCGGGCCCGGAAGCCGTCGCTGAAGGCCCGGGCCACCCGGCCCAGGAGGCGGGCGTCGGGTGTCCTGAGCAAAAAGTGCCAGCGCCAGCGTCCGTGGAGGCGCTCGATGGGCGAAGGAGCCGGGCCCACCACCGCCAGCCCCTCTCGGTCGCCCTTCCGGAGCCGGCGACGGAGCCACCGGACCCCGTCCTCGGCGCCCCGGGCCGCGAGCTCGGGGTCGGGGCTGCTCACCACCACGTTCGCCATGCGGACGTGGGGCGGATACGCCGGGTCCCTCCGCTCTTCCAGCTCCCGCTCGGCAAAGCGCGCGTAGTCGTGCTTCACCGCCGAGCGGATGGCGTAGTGGTCCGGCACCGACGTCTGGATCAGGACCTCCCCGCCCAGGGTGCCCCGACCGGCCCTCCCCGCCACCTGGCTCAGGAGCTGGAAGGTGCGCTCGCTCGCCCGGAAGTCCGGCAGGTGGAGCCCCACGTCGGCGTTGATCACGCCGACCAGGGTCACCCGGGGGAAGTCGAGCCCCTTGGCGATCATCTGGGTGCCCAGGAGGATGTCCACCTCGCCCCGCTCGACCCGGCCGAGGATCTCGTGGTGGGACCACTTTCCCGAGGTCGTGTCCACGTCCATGCGGGCGATCCGGGTCCCGGGAAACGTCTCCGTGACGATCCGCTCGACCTGCTCGGTGCCCAGCCCCCGGAAGGAGAGGTCGTCGGAGCCGCAGCGGGGGCACCGCTCCGGGGCGGGCTCCTCGTGACCGCAGTGGTGGCAGACGACCCGCTTCCGTGTCCGGTGGTAGGTGAGGGAGACCGAGCAGTTCCGGCACTGCTGCACCTCGCCGCACTCCCGGCACTGGACGAAGCTCGAGTAGCCGCGACGGTTCAGGAGGAGGATGACCTGCTCGTCCCGCTCCAGGCGCTCGTTCACCGCCTCCACAAGCGGCGGCGAGAGGACCGAGCCGCCCCCCGACGCGGCCCCGCGTTCGCCGCCCTCCCCGGCGTCGCCGTCCTGGCTGGCCGGATCCCGGCGCCTGAGCTCCCGGAGGTCGATCAACGTCACGGGCGGGAGCCGTCCCCCCGCCACCCGCTCGGGCAGGGAGAGCAGCTCGAACTTCTCCCGCTCGACGTTGCTCCAGCTCTCCAGGGACGGGGTCGCGCTCCCCAGGACGCAGACGGCTCCGGCCCGGGTGGCCCGGACCACCGCCAGGTCCCGGGCGTGGTACCGGGGCGCCTCGGACTGCTTGTAGCTGCCGTCGTGCTCCTCGTCCACCACGATCGCCCCGAGCCGGTGGATCGGCGCGAAGATCGCCGAGCGGGCCCCCACGGCGATCCGCTTCTCGCCGGACCGGAGCTGGCGCCAGGCGTCGTAGCGCTCGCCGTCGGAGAGGCCGGAGTGGAGCACGGCGATCCGGTCGCCGAAGTGGGCCCTGAAGCGGGTGACGGTCTGAGGGGTCAGGGAGATCTCCGGCACCAGGACCACGGCCCCCATCCCCCGGTTCAGGACCAGCTCCTTCAGCAGCTCGATGTAGACGAGGGTCTTCCCCGAGCCGGTGACCCCGTGGAGGAGGAAGGGGAGCGGTTCGTCGGTGTCGGCGGCGGCCAGCATCCGATCCAGGGCGTCTCGCTGGGCCGGCGTCGGCGTCAGGTCCGGGGGCTCGGGCGCCTCGGTGTCGGCGAAGGGGTCCCGGACGACCTCCTCGTCCTCCACCGAGCAGATCCCCTTCTCCTCGAGCCCGCTGATCACGGAGCGGCTGAAGCCCGCCTGGCCGGTGAGGTGGGCCAGCTCCACGCTCCCCCCGCTGGCCTCGAGCATCTCGTACGCCTCCCGCTGGCGGTACGCCCGGCCGAAGACGTCGTCCCGCTCGCCCAGCGACGAGAGCCACCGCCGGATCCGCACCACCTTGCGGGTCTTCACCGACGGCTCCTGGGGCGGCACCGTCTCGTGACGGAGCGCGCCCCGGGCCTTGAGGCTCCGGATCTCGGGCCAGATCGATCCCATCTCCAGGCGGCGGCGGAGGGTCTGGACCCGGACCGGCTCGTCGGCGCCGGTCAGGGCGTCCACCAGCCGACGCTCCCGGGTGCCGAGCTCCTCGGGCGGACGCTCCGCCAGCGAGACGTAGTCCCGGGACGCGTCGGAGAGGACCGAGGGGAGCGCCGCCCGGATCGTCAGGCCCAGGGGCGAGAGGTAGTAGGCGGAGATCCAGCGGCAGAGCTCCAGGAGCTCCGGGGGCAGCGACGGCTCGTCGTCCAGGACATCCAGGACGGTCTTGATGCCGGAGACCCCCTCGGCCGAGCCCGGTCCGACGACCCAGCCGATCCGGTTCCTCCTGCGGAAGGAGACCAGGACCCGGGATCCGGGCTCGGGCCGGGGCTGGCCTTCTTCCAGGGCGTAGGTGAACGTCCGGTCCACCGGAAGGGGGACCGCCACGTCCACCAGACGGCGGTCGTCGCTCACTCGTCCAGGAGGAGGAAGACCTCGTCCTGGGGATCGGAGGGGGTCACCTCGGGGCCGTCCGCACCCCAGTGGACGTTGACCTCGCTCCGGACGCCGATCCGATCCGGGATGTAGATCCCCGGCTCCACCGAGAAGCCCACGCCCTGGATCAGCCGGCGCTCGTCCCGGGTCTCCAGGTTGTCGAGGTTGGGCCCGCTCCCGTGGAGCTCGGTGTCGATGGAGTGTCCGGTCCGGTGGACGAAGCACTCTCCGTAGCCGTGGTCCCGGATCACGTCCCGGGCCACGTCGTCCACGTCCCTGCCCCGCACGGCCTCACCGGCCTCGAAGCGCTCCCCCAGGAGCGCCACCGCCGCGTCCCGGGCCTCCCGGACGGCGCTCCAGACGGCCCGGGCCTCGTCGGGGAGCTCGGAGCCGAGGTAGGCCATCCAGGTCTGATCGGCGAAGACGTCGCTCCGGGAGGGCCGCCCCCACAGGTCGATGAGGAGCAGCCTGCCCCGGTCGATCGTCTCCCCGGTCTCGCCGGGCACGTAGTGGGGGTCGGCGGCCCGGGCCCCGACGGCCACGATGCAGTCCGCCTCCACGCCGAGGCCACCCTTCTCGAGCTCCTCCAGGATCCACCGGCTGAGGGCCCCTTCGGTCGTGGGCTCGCCGGCTTTCACGGCCTCGGCCACCCTCCGGAACGCCCGTCGGGCCACCGACGCCGCCGTCTCGGCGGAGCGCCGGTGACCTTCGAGCTGGGCCGGCGTCCAGGTGGCGTGGAAGGCGCTGACCAGGTCCCCCGAGCTCACGGGCTCGGCCCCGGCCTCCCGGACCAGCTCGACGATGCCGGCGGGCACCAGGTCCAGGGTCGGGACCGCCGAGCGGGGGGAGACCTCCATGGCGATCCGGCTCGGCCCGTCCAGGAGCTTCGCCAGGCCCTCCTCCATCTCCCGCCAGCCCGCGTAGGTGCGCCTCTCCCACGGCCACTCCCTCCAGTAGGACGCCTCGATGGCGTGGATCAGGGCCACGGGGTCGTCGTCGGGGCGGACGAGGGTGAAGGAGCGCCGGGTCGTCCACTCCAGGCCCAGGAGGGCCGCGGCGACGGGATTGTGGCCGTGAAACTCGTAGAGCAGCCATCCGTCCAGGTCGGCCTCGGAGAGGGCCCGGCGCACCCGGGCGACCCCGTCGGGACGGCGGAGGAGGGCCTCTCGAGCCCCGGCGTCCGGGCCGCTCACTCCCTCTCCCCCTCGGATGCGAAGAGCGGCAGGCCGACGGTCTGCTCCTCGGCCTCGTCGTCCGGCGCGGGCTCTTCGGCCTCCTCGTCGGTCCGCTCGGGCGCTTCGGTCGCTTCCTCGTCGGCCCCGGCGTCGGCCTCATCTCCCAGCTCCCCCTGGACCACGGCCTCCTCGTCCGGCCGGGTCCCCGTCTCTTCACGACCCGCCTCCCGGGCCTTCGTGCCCATGAGCAGGTCCAGGCCGATGATGCGCTCCCGGGTCAGGAGCCGGTGGACCTCCCGCTCCCGGAGGAGCGCCGTCTTCACGCCGACCCATCCCCACCGCTTCCAGGCCCGGCGGAGGATGCCGAGCTTCTCGGTCAGGGAGAAGAGCTCGGCGAAGTCCGGAAAGGGCTTGGTCACGCGGCGGCGAAAGGCGGTCTCCTCGTCGGACCAGTCCTCGGTGTGGAGGTGCTGGACCCCCTTCTCCCGGAGGATCCGCTTCAGCTCCACGAGCATGAGGGGTCGGGCCCCCAGGTGTCGGGAGAGGACCTCCCGGCGGTGCTCGTCCACCGGCGCCTTCCAGACGAGCTGGATGAGGACCACGGTGCCCCCGGGCTTCGCCACGCGGACGAGCTCGCCCAGCGCCGCCTCCGGGTCTGCGTGGGCCGTCAGCCCCATCTCCCCCACGACCACGTCGAAGATCTCGTCCCGGTACGGGAGCTCGTCGAGGGATCCGTGCTGGAACTGGAGACGGTCGGAGAGGCCCGCCTCCCGGATGCGGTCCTCGGCCCGCTCCACCATGACCGGGTCGTAGTCCACGCCGGAGCCCTGGACGCCGTACTCCCGCACGAAGTACTCCAGGGAGACCCCGGGGCCGCACGCCACGTCCAGCACCTCGTCGCCGTCCGCCATCTCCGTGAGGAGGCCGATGTGTCGGTAGAGGTCCTGTCCCCCCGGGGGAAAGCGGAGGCCGGAGCTCATCCGGACCAGGTCCAGCATCGAGGGGATCGGCCGGCGGCCCTCGCCGGCGTGGGGTTCGGAAGGCATGGAGAGAGTGTAGGGCGCGCCCGGAGAGGGGGTCAACGGCCGGGGGTCAGCGTCCCGCGGCCTCCATCTCTTCCAGGGCCCGGGTGAGCCGCTCCTCTTCCTCGGGCGAGAGCCCACCTTCGTCGGCGGCTCCGCCCTCCTCGTCGTCCTCCCGGCGCAGGTGCCGCAGCACCAGGAAGACCACGCCGATCCCGCCCACGAGAGCCAGGGGAGGGATCACCCAGGCGAAGAGGCCGGCCCCCTCGGTCCGGGGCACGGCCCGCCACTCCTCGCCGTACTGGGCCAGCATCCAGGACACGATGCTGTCGGCCTCGGCCCCGTTCCGGGCCATGTCGTGGATGGTGTCCCGGAGCTCGGCGGCCTGGGGCGACGGGCAGACCTCGAGCATGAG
>CAZMPV010000198.1:0-5834 GCA_964567985.1 uncultured Gemmatimonadaceae bacterium | reverse complement strand
TTCCGGGTGCCGCCCCGGCGGGATCTCCGCCTGGAGGCGCTGGTGGACATCATGGAGGGGCGCATCCGGGTCCACGCCCACTCCTACCGGAGCGACGAGATCCTCATGCTCATGCGGGTGGCCGAGCGCTTCGGATTCAGGATCGACGTCTTCACCCACATCATGGAGGGCTACAAGGTCGCCTCGGAGATGGCCGAGCACGGGGCCGCCGGCTCCACGTTCTCCGACTGGTGGCAGTACAAGCTCGAGGCGTACGACGCGATCCCCTTCAACGCCGCCGTGATGCACCAGCACGACGTGCTGACGGGGATCAACTCCGACATCCCGTGGCTCCAGTCCTTCATGGTCCACGAGATCCCGAAGCCGGTGAAGTACGGCGGGATCTCGAAGGAAGACGCCCTCCGGATGCTGACGCTCTATCCCGCCCGGATGATGTACATCGACGACAAGGTCGGCAGCCTCGAGGAGGGCAAGCAGGGCGACGTCGTGCTCCTCAGCGCCAGCCCCTTCGACGCCTATACCCGGGTCGAGAAGACGATCGTGGACGGCCGGGTCTACTACGACCTCTCCGACGAGGAGGGCACCCGGGACGAGCCCTTCCACGAGATGCCCCGGCTCGACCCGGGGGCGCCGGTGGCCGACGCCTCGGCGGTGACGATGCCGGAGGGGATGGACGATCCCGGCGCGCCGGGCGAGCCGGATCTCCAGAGCGGGTCGTTCGCGCTGGTGGGCGGGACCGTCCATCCGGTCTCCCGGCCCACGATCGAGGACGGGGTCGTGGTGGTGCGGAGCGGCCGGATCACCGCGGTGGGGAGCCAGGAGCAGGTCCAGGTGCCGGGAGACGTCCGGGTGGTGGACGTCTCGGGCCGGCACGTCTATCCGGGGATGATCGATCCGGTGACGATCCTCGGGCTCTTCGAGTTCGGCCAGAGCGGCAACGCCACGGACACGAACGAGACCGGCCGCTACAATCCCCACGTCCGGGCCATCGCCGCGACCCAGATGCACTCGGTGGCGATTCCGGTGGCCCGGGCGAACGGGATCACGGCGGCGATGGTGGCCCAGCGCTCCGGAGTGGTCCAGGGCACCGCCGGCGTGATCCAGCTCCGGGGCGACACGTGGGAGCGGGCGGCGATCGAGGAGGAGGCCGCCCTCGTCGTGGACTTCCCGGCCCCCCGGGAGTCCACGAGCGACGCGGGTTGGACCGTCTTCGCCGCCCGCCACTCCGAGATCGAGGCCGGCGGGCCTTTCTCGGGCTTCGGAGCGTCGTCCTACACGGCGATGGATCCGGCGAGCTTCGAGGCGGTCTCGACGAGGGCCTACCTCCAGGCCGAAGGGGACGAGCCGGAGCCGACCCTCGAGGGCGAGCGCATGGAGGAGCTCGTGGAGCTCTTCCGCCGGGCCCGGCTCTACGCCGAGGCCCGGAGCACCCGTGACGATCCGACCCGGCCCTTCTGGCCCAACCGGTGGGGCGGCGACGAGGTGATCCTGGAGGCGATGGTGCCCGCCGTCACCGGCGAGATGCCCGTCCTCTTCCGGGCCGACACCGACTGGCAGATCCGCACCCTCTTCGTCTTCCTCGACGAGTTCCCGGAGGTGGACGCGGCGGTGGTCGGGGGCGCCCAGGCATTCCGGGTCGCCGACGAGCTGGCCGAGCGGGAGATCCCGGTGGTTCTCACCTCGGCCTATTCGCCTACGCCGGACCGGGACGACTCGATCACCGCGTCGTACCGGAACGCCGCGCTGCTCCACAGGGCCGGCGTCACGGTGGCCTTCGGCACCGACACCTCCGCCGACGTCCGGAACCTGCCGTACCACGCGGCCCACTCCGTGGCATTCGGGCTCCCCCGGGAGGAGGGGCTCCGGGCCGTAACGCTCAACCCGGCCCGGGTCCTGGGCGTGGACGACGTGACCGGGAGCCTGGACGCGGGCAAGCGGGCCGACATCATCGTGACGAACGGCGACCCGCTCCAGTTCCTCACCGAGGTGCACCGGATGTGGATCCGGGGCGTCGAGGTGGACCCCGAAGCGAACAAGCACCACCGCCTCTACGAGGAGTTCCGGGACCGGCGCTGACGCCGATCCGGGCCCACTCACCCCCGTCCGTTCCACTGGCCACATGCGCTTTCCGACACGCTCCGCCCCCCTTCTCCGGGGAGCGGTCTGCATCTTCGCGCTCCTCTCGTGGGCCGTTCCCCGTCCGGCGGCCGCCCAGGCCGGTGGCGCCGACGCCGAGCCCGGCCCGGTGGTGAACCCCGAGACCGCGCCCCGGCCCTCGTCCAGGGCGGCCCGGGCCACCGGCCCGATCACCCTCGACGCGCGCCTGGACGAGGCCTCCTGGGAGCGGGCCGGGGTCATGACCGACTTCGTCCAGGCGATGCCCCGGCCGGGCTACCCGGCCACCGAGCGGACGGAGGTCCGCATCCTCTACGACGACGAGGCCGTCTACGTCGGCGCCTACATGTACGACTCCCGACCGGAGGAGATCACGGCCCAGTACATGGAGCAGGACTTCGAGACCCGGGACGACGACATCTTCGCCATCTCCCTGGACACCTTCCTGGACCGGCGCAACGCCTTCCTCTTCCTGGTGAACCCGAACGGGGCGGTGAAGGACATCCAGGCCTTCGACAACTCCCGGAGCCTGAACGTGGCCTGGGAAGGCGTGGTGGAGATCGAGACCCGGATCGCCGACGACGGCTGGGTCGTGGAGATGGCGATTCCCCTGACCACCCTGCGCTTCGAGCCGGGGCGGGAGGAGCAGGCCTGGGGCGTCCAGATCCTCCGGAGGATCCGGCGGAAGGCCGAGGACGTCTACTGGGCGCCGGTGGATCGCCGGACCCGGGTGCACAAGATGTCCCGGGCCGGGACCGTCCGGGGCTTCCGGGACCTCCGGGCCGGGCGAAATCTCACGCTCAAGCCGTACGCCCTGGCGGCGAACACCGGTGGGGCCCTGCCGGGGCCGAGCGAGCGGGGCGGGGAGGTGGACGGTGGCCTGGACCTGAAGTACGGAATCACTCCCCGCCTGACTCTCGACCTCACGGCCCGGACCGACTTCTCCCAGGTCGAGGTGGACCAGGAGCGGGTGAACCTGACCCGCTTCAGCCTCTTCTTTCCGGAGAAGCGGGACTTCTTCATGGAGAACGCGGGCACCTTCGCCTTCGGCGACCTCTCGGAGCGGAATTACCGCCTCGGGGCCTCGTCCCGCGACTTCACCCTCTTCCACTCCCGGCGGATCGGCCTCCACGAGGGCGAGCCGGTGCCGATCCTCGGCGGCGGACGTATGACCGGCAGCGTCGGGGACTGGGAGCTGGGCTTCCTGAACATGCAGACCGAGGAGACGAGCGCCCTGGCGCCCGAGAACTTCACAGTGGCCCGGCTCCGGCGGACCCTCTTCGGGACCGCCGACGTGGGCGGGATGTTCATCAACCGGCAGGCGACGGACGGGAGCGGGGGGTACAACCGGAGCTACGGCGCCGACGCCAACGTCCGCCTCTTCGGCGACCTGATCGTCCACTCCTACCTGGCGGCCACGGACTACCCGGGCGTGAGCGGGAACAACCGGGCCGCCCGGCTCTCGGCGGCCTATCGGGACGCCTTCTGGAACGTCTCGGCCCTCTACCGGGAGATCGGCGACGCCTTCCGGCCGGAGGTCGGCTTCGTCCGACGGACGGGCATCCGTCACCACTACGCCACGGTCGGCGTCCATCCCCAGCCGGCGGGAATCCGCCTGATCACGGAGTTGAATCCGTACGCGGAGCTCCACTACGTCACCGACCCGGGCTCGTTTCTCCTGACCCGGGAGGCCGTCGGCGGCCTCGACGTCACCTTCCGGGACAACGGGCAGCTCCGGGCGAACGTCACCGATCGCTTCGAGTGGATCGACGAGCCCTTCGGGGTGGCGGGGGGCGGGGAGGTGCCCGTCGGCGACTTCGCCTTCCGGGAGGCCAGCGTCATGTACCAGTCGAGCGCCGGCCGCAGCCTCTCGGGTCGGCTGCGCCTCGCCGGGGGCGGCTTCTTCAACGGAGACAAGCGGACCATCGGGGTCGGCGCCGCGTGGCGGCCGAGCCCCCACGTCTCGGCGAGCGTGGACGTGCAGCACAACGAGATCACCCTGCCGTCGGGCTCCTTCACCGCCGACGTCCTGGGCGGCCGGCTGAACCTGGCCTACTCCACCCGGATCCTGGGCAGCGCCTTCGTCCAGTACAACTCGGCCGCCGACGAGGTGGTGACCAACCTCCGCTTCAACTTCATCCACTCGCCCCTGAGCGACTTCTTCCTGGTCTATACCGAGCGCCGGGATGCGGACGGGGGCGGGGTGCTGGACAACCGGCTCACCGCGAAGGTGACGAAGCTCTTCTCGTTCTGACGTCCGGCGTGGCCGGCCGCCTGTGAGCCGGCGGCGCGCGGACGCCACAGGAGGACCGATGACGCGAGCGTTTTTTCGGGCCCCCACGGCCCGCCTCGTCCCGGCGATCTTCTGTCTCCTCGCCCTCGGATCCGCCGTCACGGCGGCCCAGGAGCCGGACTTCGACCTCGTGATCGCCGGCGGCACCGTGGTGGACGGCACCGGGGCGGAGCGCTTCCGGGCCGACGTGGCCGTGACCGGCGACCGCATCGCGGCGGTCTCCCGGGAGGGGATCGATCCGGCCCGGGCCCGGCGGATGCTCGACGCCGAGGGGCTGATCGTGGCGCCGGGCTTCTGGGACAACCACGCCCACGTCCAGACCTCGGTGGACGACCGCCCGTACCTGGAGAACTTCCTCCGGCAGGGGATCTCGACGATCATCGCCTCCCTCCACAGCGGGAGCCAGCCGTATCCCCTGGCCGCCTACATGGACTCGATCTCCATGGCGCCCAACGTGGGCTTCTTCTCGGGCCACTCCTGGGCCCGGCGCCGGGTCATGGGGATGGCGGATCGGGCGCCGACGGCGGCCGAGATGGAGGAGATGAAGCGCCTGGTGCGGGAGGCGATGGAGGACGGAGCGCTGGGCTTCTCCACCGGGCTGGTCTACGTGCCGGGCAACTTCGCCGGGACCGAGGAGGTCGTCGAGCTGGCCCGGGTGGCGGCCGGCTACGGGGGCCTCTACGTGACCCACATGCGGGACGAGGCCACGGGGCTCCTGGACTCGGTCCGGGAGACGATCCGGATCGCGGCCGAGGGCGGCCTGCCGGCCCAGATCAACCACCACAAGGCCGTGGGCGCGACCCAGTGGGGCTGGAGCGAGAGGTCCCTGGCGCTGATCGACTCGGCCCGGGCCGCCGGCCTGGACGTGAAGCACGACCTCTATCCCTACACCGCCTCCAGCACCGGCTCGTCAGTCCTCTTCCCCCAGTGGGCCCTGGCCGGCGATGCCGACGACTTCCGGGCCCGGGTGGAGGATCCGGAGACCCGGGCCCGCATGGAGGAGGAGATGGCCCGGATCTTCCGGCGGGAGCGGGGCGGCGGCGACCTCTCCCGGGTCCAGTTCCGCCACGTTCCGTCGGCGCCGGAGTTCGACGGCCGGACGATGGCCGACCTGGCCGAGGCCCGGGGGATGCCCAACGACATCGAGACCGGCGTGGAGCTCGCCATCGAGCTCCAGCTCCAGGGCGGCTTCAGCGCGATCTACCACGCCATGGACGAGGACGACGTGATCGCCATCCTCACCCACCCGATCTCGATGATCGAGACCGACGGCGACCCGGTGGGCTACGGCGTGGGCCACCCCCACCCCCGGAGCTACGGCGCGTTTCCCCGGGTCCTGGCCCGCTACGTCCGGGAGATGGGCGTGCTGAGCCTGGAGGAGGCGGTGAAGAAGATGACGTCGATGCCGGCGGCCCAGTACGGCCAG
>CAZMPV010000197.1:0-5876 GCA_964567985.1 uncultured Gemmatimonadaceae bacterium | reverse complement strand
CGTATGGGAGTGGACGTCGTCGGACTTCCTCGGCTACCCCGGCTTCGAGAGCTTCCCCTACGAGGAGTACTCCGAGGTCTTCTACGGCGACGACTTCAAGGTCCTCCGGGGCGGCTCCTGGGCCACCCGGCCCGGAGCGATCCGCAACACGTTCCGGAACTGGGACTACCCGGTCCGCCGCCAGATCTTCAGCGGCTTCCGGTGCGCCCGGGATGACTGAGCCGGCAGCGAAGCGGGAGCCGCCCGCCCCGGCCGACGCGGCCGAGGTCGCGACCGAGACGGAGGAGATGCTCCGGGAGGTTCGGGAGGGCCTCTCCGGCACCCCACGTGAGCTCTCGTCCAAGTTCTTCTACGACCGGCGCGGCTCCGAGCTCTTCGAGGAGATCACCCGGCTCCCGGAGTACTACCTGACCCGGGCCGAGGTCGAGATCCTCAAGGGGCCCGTCAAGGCCTGGATCCGGGCCCGGGCTCCCCGGTCCCTGGTGGAGCTCGGCGCCGGCAGCGGTCGCAAGACCCGGATCCTCCTGGAAGCGATGCGGGGCTCCGGGGAGGACGCCGTCTACGTGCCGGTGGACGTGAGCGCCGACTTCCTCGAGGACGCGGCCCGGAGCCTGTCCGGCGCCTTCCCGGGCCTCCGGGTCGAGCCGGTGGTGGCGGACATGACCCGGGACCTCTCCGCCGTGGGAGAGGTACCCCGGCCGGCGGTCTTCGCGCTCCTGGGGAGCACGATCGGCAACTTCACCTCCGACGGCGCGACGGAGCTCCTGCGGCGGATCTCGGAGCGCATGGAGGCGACGGACGCCCTCCTCCTGGGAGCCGACCTCCGCCCCCGGGGCACCAAGCCCCTGGAGGTCCTGGAGGCGGCGTACAACGACGCCGCCGGCGTCACGGCCGAGTTCAACCGGAACATCCTCCGGGTCCTGAACCGGAAGCTGGACGCCGGCTTCGATCCCGAGGACTTCGAGCACCGGGCGTTCTACGACGACGAGAGGGACCGGATCGAGATGCACCTGGTGGCGCGGTCGGAGGACATGGTTCGTCTTCCGGACGGGACCGAGATCGCGCTGGAGGCGGGGGAGTCGATCCGGACCGAGATCAGCTGCAAGTACGACCGGCACGCCGTGGAGGAGATGCTCTCCGGGGCCGGCCTTGAGCTGGCCGAGTGGTACCTGGACGGCCAGGGCCGCTACGCCGTGGCGGTGGCGACCCCGTCGGCCCCGGGCTCGTGACCTCGACCGCCGTCCGACTCCGGAGCACGCTCCGGGACGATCTGGCCCGCCGGTGCTTCGGGCTCGGCGCACCCGCCGCCGGCCCGGAGCGCGTGGGGCTGGAGGCCGAGCTCCTTCCCCTGGCCGCCGATACGGGACGACCGGTCCTTCTGGAGGACGAGGAGGGGCCGTCGAGCCTGGAGCTGGTCCGGGATCTGGCCCGGGATCGGGGCTGGTCCGCCGAGCGGACGTCCACGGGGGTGCCCTGCTTCCGTACGGCGGACGACGGAATCGTCAGCTTCGAGCCCGGCGGGCAGATCGAGTACTCCTCCGCTCCCCGGCGGTCCGTCGACGCGGTCCTCGACGAGGTGGTTGGAGTCGTGGGCCCCCTGGCCTCGGCAGCTCGAGGCCGGGGGATCGAGCTCCGGACCCGGGGAATCCATCCGGAGTGCCCGCCCGGCGCGGCGCGCCAGGTCCTGACCGATCGCCGTTACACCCGCCTGGCCCGGCACCTGGCCGGCATCGCCCCGGCGGGCCGGCGGATGATGCTCCAGACCGCCGCCCTCCACGTGAACCTGGACCTGGGGAGCGAGCCCCTCCTGCGCTGGCGGGTCGCCAACGCCCTGGTGCCGTACACCGTGGCCCTCTTCGCCAACTCGGCCCGCTACGACGGCGAGGACACCGGGTATCGCAGCTACCGCGCCCAGCAGTGGCGGGAGCTCGATCCCCGGCGGTCGGGCGCCTTCGCCGGCGACGACCCCGTCGAGGAATACCTGGAGTTCGCCCTGGAGGCCGACGCGATCCTCGTGGGGGAGGACGGGGCGCCGGCCCGGCCCTTTCGGGCGTGGGTGGGCCGGGACGGAGTGGGCACCGAGGCGTGGCGGAGGCACCTGACCACGCTCTTCCCGGAGGTCCGGCCCAGGGGCTGGCTCGAGGTGCGCTGCGTGGACGCCCTCCCGCCCCGCTGGTACGGAGCGCCCCTGACCTTCCTCACCGGCATCGTCTGCGACGCCGAGGCGTGCCGGACGGCGGCGGAGATGCTTCCGCCGGTCGGCGCCGACGCGCTGGAGACGGCGGGCCGGGCCGGCGTGACGGCCCCCGACATCCTCCGGACGGCGTCGGCTCTCTTCGATCTGGCCCTCGAGGGCGCCGAGCGCCTCGGCCCCCTGGTCGGGGAGCGGGCGCTGCGGGTGGCCCGGGAATTCCGGAGTCGCTATCCGGCCCGGGGACGGGATCCGGCGGGGGACCGGGAGGCCGGGCGAATCTGACGCCCCACCCCCGGGGCCCGGGACGGACGACCTGCTAGAGCGTCGCCCGCTCCACGCTCCCGTCGTCGCCCAGGACCACCAGGGTCTGGGGAGGCACCGCTTCCCAGTCGGAGGTGTCGTCCAGGGGCTCGGAAGCGACCAGCGTGCCCTCCCGGGCGAGGGGACCGCTCCGGGTCAGGTAGAGGGAGTTCGCCTCCTCCACGGACGACGCCCGGGTCACCGCCGTCGTCGTCCCGTCGGTGAGGACCATGTTCAGGTGTGCCGTGATCCCTTCCTTCCGCACCGTCCGCCGGGTGAACTCCACGACGGTCCGGAGCGCCTCCCCCGGAGACGCCCCGGCCCGGGCCTCGTCGAGGGCCAGGAGGAAGAGGGCCTCGGTGTCCGACGTCGTCCGGAGCGCGCCGTACGTCTCGTCGGAGAGGGCGGCGTGGAAGCGGCGCATGAAGCGGGGTCCGAACTCCCGTACGAAGCCGTTCAGCGCGAATCCCCACCGTCCGTGGACCATGGGCGGGACCACGGCCGGGCCCAGGGGCATTCCCGGTGTGGCGTTCCGGATGGCGGCCACGGCGACCCCGGAGGAGATCGACGCCAGGAGCCGTTCCAGGTCGGGATCCTGCCAGACCGGCCGCTCCCGGGCGATCCGGACGGGCTCGCCATCGGTATACCAGACCGCCCCGTAGCCGTCGGCGTTCACCGAGCCCTCCAGGAGCTCTCCGGGGGCCCAGGACTGCTTCGCCAGCGAGTGGGTGCCGCCGTACATGAGGCGGTCCAGGGCGACGGGAGGTCCGGCGTACGTGGTGAATCGGCACATCGGCTCAGCGCTGCATGTCGAAGATCTCGGGAAGTCGGTCCAGGTCCACGTTGCCACCGCTGAGGACGGCGACCACCGGCCCGCCCCCGTCGACGGGGATCTTACCGGCGAGGAGCGCGGCGACGCCGGCGGCACCGGCGGGCTCGGTGAGGAGCTTCCCCCGGCTCAGGAGCAACTCCATGGCGCCGGCGATCTCGGCGTCGGTCACCGTCACCACGTCCGCGGCGTGGGCCCGGACGTGGGCCAGGGTGAGCTCCCCCGCCATGGGGGCGCCCAGCCCGTCGGCGATCGTCTCCACGGCGTCGAGGTGGACCACGGAGCCGGCGTCCAGGCTCCTCCCCATGGCGTCGGCGCCCACCGGCTCCACTCCGTAGACAGGAACGTCCGGCCGGAGGTGCGCCATCGCCGTGCAGATTCCGGAGAGGAGCCCGCCTCCGCCCACGGGCACGACCACGGTCCCGATCTCCTCGACCTGCTCGGCGAGCTCAATGGCGACGGTCCCCTGTCCGGCGATGATCGCCTCGTCGTCGAAGGGGTGGACGAAGACGAGGTTGCGCTCCCGCTCGAGCTCCCGGGCCTTCTCGAAGGCCTCGAAGACGTCGCCGTGGAGCACGACTTCGGCGCCGTACGCGGCGCTGGCGTCCACCTTGGAGCGGGGGGCGCCCTCCGGCATGACCACCGTCGAGGGTACCCCGGCCGCGGCCCCGGCCCACGCCAACGCCTGGGCGTGGTTGCCGGCCGAGATCGTCACCACGCCCCGTCGCCGGGCGTCGGAGTCCAGGCTCCGGATCCGGTTGAGGGCCCCCCGGACCTTGAAGGAGCCGGTCTTCTGGAGGTTCTCGCACTTGAGGCGCAGCGGAGCGCCGATGCGCTCGCCCAGGGTCCGTGAGCCGAAGACCGGCGTCTCGTGCACGTCGTCCCGGACCCGTTCCCGGGCCCTGCGGAAGGCGGCTGCGTCGAGGAGGTCTGGCATGCGGCGCTCCTGTGGGTCGAAAGAGGGTCCGCCCCGGGTCCGAGGCGGCGTCCGCTCGGCTCTCCGGCACGATTGTGGGGAGGGCGGTCGCCGCGCGCCAGCCCGGTTGCCGGCAGCCGGGGCGGGACGTAGGATCGTCCCCGAATCGAGCATCTCCGATCCTGGACACAGGAGAGTCCTTCCATGGCGTCGTCCCCGCCGCCGAGTCGCACCGCCCGTTCGCCCCGCTCCGCCGGGACCTCCCGCTGCCGACGGAGGGTCCCGTCCTTCCGGACCGTCCTGGTCGCACTCGGCGCCGTCTTCGTGGCGGGGGCGTCCCACCCCACCGGCGCCGTGCTGGCCCAGGACCCCGGCGAGCCCGACCCCGCCTACCAGGGCGTGGAGTGGCGCAACATCGGACCCTACCGCGGCGGCCGGGCCGTGGCCGCGGCGGGCGTGCCCAGCCGTCCCGGCACGTACTACATGGGCGCCACGGGCGGGGGCGTCTGGAAGACCACCGACGCCGGCGAGAACTGGCGCAACGTCTCCGACGGCTTCTTCAACACGGGATCGGTCGGCGCCGTCGCCGTCGCCGAGTCGGATCCCAACGTCGTCTACGCGGGCATGGGCGAGCACCCGGTCCGGGGCGTGACCACCTCCCACGGCGACGGCGTCTACCGTTCCACCGACGCCGGGAAGAGCTGGACCCACCTCGGGCTCGAGAACACGCGTCACATCTCCCGGATCCGGATCCATCCCGACGACCCGGACCGGGTCTACGTGGCGGCCCAGGGGGCGGCCTACGGTCCGTCGGAGGACCGGGGCGTCTACCGCTCCACCGACGGGGGAGAGAGCTGGGAGAAGGTGCTCTACGTGGACGAGACGTCCGGAGCGTCGGATCTGGCCATGGACATGACGAACCCTCGCATCCTCTACGCCGCCTTCTGGGACCACCGGCGCTTCCCGTGGCAGGTCCGGTCCGGCGGCCCCGGCAGCGGCATCTGGAAGTCCACCGACGGGGGCGACACGTGGAGCGAGATCAACCAGGGCCTCCCGGAGCTCGTCGGGAAGATCGGCGTCGACGTCTCCCGGGCGAATCCGGACCGTCTCTACGCCATCGTCGAGGCCGAGCCGGACCAGGGCGGGCTCTACCGCTCCGACGACGCCGGGAAAAGCTGGCGGCAGATGAGCGACGCCCGGGTCATCCAGACCCGCTCCTGGTACTACATGGAGGTCTTCGCCCACCCGACCGACGAGAACACCGTCATCGTCCTGAACGCCCCCTTCAACCGCTCCTTCGACGGGGGGCGGACCTTCGAGCGGGTGCAGGTCGGCCACGGCGACACCCACGACCTCTGGATCAACCCGAGAGACCCGGACCGGATGATCCTCGCCGACGACGGCGGCGCCGAGATCACGACGAACGCGGGCCGGAGCTGGACGACCCTCCACAACCAGCCCACGGCCCAGTTCTACCGGGTGAACGCGGACGACCAGTTCCCCTACCACGTCTACGGCGGCCAGCAGGACAACTCGGCGATCGGCATCGCCAACGCGGCGCCGGGAGGCATCGACCGGCAGGACTACTACTCGGTGGCCGGCTGCGAGAGCGCGTACCTGGCCTTCGACCCCGACGA
>CAZMPV010000196.1:4622-5914 GCA_964567985.1 uncultured Gemmatimonadaceae bacterium | reverse complement strand
TCGGTGGGGCTCACCGAGGAGCAGGCCCGGGAGGAGGGCTACGACATCGAGGTCGGCAAATTCCCCTGGGTCGGCAACGGCCGGGCCCTGGCCGGCGGCCACGCCGACGGCTTCGTGAAGGTCGTCCGGGACACGAAGTATTCCGAGGTCCTGGGGGCCCACATCGTCGGGCCCCACGCCACCGAGCTCATCGGCGAGTTCGTGGTCGGCCGGCACCTGGAGACCACCGCCGAGGAGATGGAGAAGGCGATGCATCCCCATCCGACGCTGTCGGAGGCCGTCGCCGAGGGCGCCCTGGCCAGCCTGGGCCGGCCGATCCACATCTGACGCCGGTGGAGGAGCCCGGGAAGGTGCCGGCCGGGTGAGCGACGGTGGGGGAAGGACGGGAGCGCCCGGGACCGTAGCGACGGCCCGGGCGTTCGTGCTCCTGGCCGCCGGCGTCGCCGGCGTCGTCGCGGTCGGCTCCCTGGGCGCCGGAGGTGTCGAGCCCCTGGCCACCTGGCTCTACCCCTTCGTCTGGTATCCCCTGCTGCTGGCCCTGGAGGGCGCCATCGCGCTCCGCCACGGCCGCTTCCTCCTCCTGGGCCGAGCCCGGACCGCCCTCTCGGTCCTGGCCTGGTCGGTCCCCGTCTGGATGGTCTGGGAGCTCGTCAACTTCCGGATCCACAACTGGTACTACGTCTTCGTTCCCGAGCGGCGGATCGCGTTCTGGACCGGGGTGATCACCTCCTTCGCCACTGTCCTCCCGGCATGCTTCCTGCCAGCGGCGCTGCTCCTGCCGGGGAGGGGGCTCGGCCGGGACGACGATGCCCCCCGGGAGGGCGGTGAGTCCGGTCCCGGCGACCGGATGACGGCCGGCGGCCCGGCCGGATCAGCGGGCCGGACGGAGGGCGGCGGAGCGGAGCGGGGCCCACCGTCCGACCGGACCCTGCTGGGTCTCCGCCTGGCGGGGGCGGCGATGCTCGTCCTTCCGCTCCTTTGGCCCCGGCTCTTCTTCCCCCTGGTCTGGGGCGGGTTCGTCCTGCTCGCGGAGCCGGACGTGGCCCGGCGGGCGCCGGACCGGTCCCTGGTGGTGGACGCCCTCCGGGGCCGGTGGCGGCGCATCGCCGCGCTCCTCGGGGGCGGGGCGCTGGCCGGCCTGGCCTGGGAGAGCCTGAACGCCCTCGCCCGGGCCCGGTGGGTCTACACCGTGCCCTGGCTCGAGGAGCTCAAGCTCTTCGAGATGCCGCCCCTGGGCTTCCTGGGCTTTCCGCCCCTGGCCCTCTCCTGCTTCGCCCTCTACCAGTGGCTCG
>CAZMPV010000196.1:0-4522 GCA_964567985.1 uncultured Gemmatimonadaceae bacterium | reverse complement strand
TCTTCGTCCCCCTGGTGCTCCTGGGGATGGAGGAGTGGACGGTGGCGTCCCGGACGCCCCGGCTCCGGGATCTGCCGGGTCTGCTGCCGTCGGAGGTGGAGCGGCTCCGGGCGTGGGGGATCGAGAGCCCCTTCGAGCTCGCCGACGCCGATCCGGCGGAGCTCGCCGCCCGGATCCCGAACGTCGAGGCGCCGGAAGCGGGCGAGTGGATCGAGACGGCCCGCCTGGCGACGACCCGGGGCATCGGATCCCGGGGAGCCCGGCTCCTGCGGGGCCTGGGCGTGGAGAGCCTGGAGGGCCTCGCCCGGACCGACTCGGCGGCCCTCACCCGCTGCCTCGAAGGAGCCCCCGGCGTCCGGCCCGCCCGGGTCCGGGTCTGGTGGCGAGCCGCCCGGGCGAGGGTGCCCGGAGATCCGGCGGTGGTCCACCGCCCGCCCTGCTGACGACCGGGCCCGGGAGAGCTGTCGGTGCCGGAAGGGGGTGGTCCGGGTACGGCCCCTTCCTTTCGGACCGGCGGAGGCCGGAACATATTCGACCCGGACGCGAACGGAGAGGGGCCGGAGCGGCGAGACGGATCCGGCCGGATCTCCTGCACTTCCCGGACACCAGCCCCGAATTCATGGACGACGCGGACTCCACGGCGGTCGCCGACCCCCACGCCCCGGCTCCCCGGACCTGGTCCGACGACCAGGAGCGGGCGCTACGGGTGTGGGTCACCCTGGCCCGGTGCTACACGACCTTCGGGCGGGCCGTCACGACGAAGGTGGCGGAGTACGACCTGACGGCTCCCCAGTTCGGGATCCTCGAAGCCCTCCACCACCTGGGACCCCTCTCCCTGGGCGACCTGGCCGAGAAGCTGCTGGTCACCGGGGGAAACGTCACCTACGTGATGGACCGTCTCGAGGAACAGGGCCTGGTCTATCGGGAGCGCTCCGGAGAGGACCGGCGGGTGGTGGAGGCGAAGCTGACCGGTGAGGGGCGGAGCCTGGTCGAGGAGGTCTTCCCCGGCCACGCCGAGTTCATCGAGGAGCTCTGCGCGGTCCTGGAGCCCGACGAGCAGGACGAGCTACGTCGGCTCCTGAAGAAGCTGGGCAAGGGGGTCGCCCGGCGGGAGGAGTGAGGTCGGGCGGACCGACCGGCGGGCCTCAGGCGGGCTCGAGCTCCTCTTCCTCTTCTTCGTCGCCGGCCGGCGCCTCGAGCTCGACGGGGATCTCCCGGAGCTTCAGGACCCGGAGGACCGCCTCGCCGATCTTGTTGTTCGGCGTGGACGCTCCGGCCGTGACGCCGAGCTCGAAGCCGTCCTCGGGGAGCCAGTCGGTCTCCACCTGCTCCGGCGCGTCCTTGGCCAGCTCCGGCTTGTGCCTGATCGTGCCGTCCTCCACGTCGATGCACGACGCGTCGCTCACGTGGAACGTCGTCGTGTGCTGCCGGCAGAGGTGGGCCAGGTGATTGGTGTTGGAGGAGTTGTAGCCGCCGATGACGACCATGACGTCCGGCGGATCCTCCATCATCTCCTCGATGGCGTCCTGCCGCTCCTGGGTCGCCGAGCAGATCGTGCCGAAGGAGCGGTAGTTCTCTTCGGCGTACTCCTCGCCGTGGCCCTCGACCATGGCCTCCCGGACCTTCATGCCGATGGCCATGGACTCGTTGGCCAGCATCGTGGTCTGGTTCGCCACCCCGACCCGCTCCAGGTCGGTGTCCGGGTCGAAGCCGTCGCTGGACTTCTTCCGGAAGTGCTCGATGAACTCCTCCCGGCTCAGGTGGCCCTCCCGGCCGGCGATGTAGTCGCATACGAGCATGGCCTCGTCCATGTCCCGGACGATGATGTACTTGCCGCCCTCGTGCTTCTTCACCTGGGAGGCGGTGGCCCGGGACTCCTCGTGCTTGTACTTGCCGTGGATCAGCGCGGTGAAGCCGTCCTTCGCGTAGTTCTCGACCCGCTTCCAGACCAGGAGGACGGAGCCGCAGGTGGTGTCCACCAGGACGCAGCCCTTCTCCTGCAGCTCGTCGAAGTCCTGGAGCGTGACGCCGAAGGCGGGGATGATGACGACGTCGTCGGCGGTGACGTCGGAGAAGTCGAAGCTCCCGTCGTCCTCGGGGTAGAGGAACTCGACCCCCATCTCTTCCAGACGCTGGTTCACGTGGGGGTTGTGGATGATCTCCCCGACCAGGTAGATCTTCTTGTCCGGGAACTTGTGCCGGGTCTCGTAGGCGTAGTCCACGGCCCGGTCGACCCCGTAGCAGAAGCCGAACTCCTGGGCCAGCCGGACCGTGACGTCGCCGAAGGTCTCGGTATAGCCCCGGGAGCGGATCCGCTCCACGAGGGCGGACTGGTACTCGGAGTCGATGAGGGGCTTCACCTCGTCCTTGAGGCCGAAGCCCTTGCGGAAGTATGTCTGCTCCATCGCGTCTCGAGCCTGGTGGGGAGGGGAGTGGTCCTGCGGAAGCGGCGCCGTTCGCCGACACCGCGCCAGGGTGGAAGTAAACGAATTCGGACCGCGGAAACAACCGGAGTGACCGCCGTGGATCGGGCGTCGGCCGGGACCGGGCGGCGGGGCCCGGGGTAAGGGGGAGCCGAACGATGCTCGGACGCCTCGCCCTCCTCTTCGTGCTGGTTCCCCTCGTCGAGCTGGCCCTCCTGGTCCAGGTGGGCCGCTGGATGGGCGTGTGGACCACGGTGGCCCTGGTCTTCTTCACGGGGATCCTGGGGGCGGGCCTGGCCCGGGCGGAGGGCCTCCGGACCTTCTGGAGGTTTCAGCGGGAGCTCTCCGGGGGCCGGATTCCCGGCCGGGCGATCCTGGACGGCCTGGCGATCCTCGTCGGGGGCGCGCTCCTCCTGACGCCGGGCTTCCTGACCGACGTGGTGGGCTTCGGGCTGCTCCTGCCCCCGACCCGGGGCCTGATCCAGCGGGCGGCGCGACGTCGTCTCGAGAAGGCGATGGAGGCCGGGACGATCCGGGTCGTGGGCGGCTCGGATCTCTTCGGCGGCGGCATGGGCTTCGGCGACGCGACGGACCCGGAGGACGGCGAGCCGGGCGCCGGCTCCGGAGCGGGGGCGGCCGGGTCCTCTGACGAGGGCGAGCTGGACCCGGACAAGGAGATTCTGGGCTGACTTCCGGGGCCCTTTCCGGCGGCGGCGTCCGGCGCGAGGCGGCGGTCACCTTTCCGAATACGTGGGAATCGAGCTCCGAAAACGAGTAAGGAGGCGCAGATGAGGGGGGCACGCACGCATGAGTGACAGGATCGACTTCCTCGAACGGCTTCTGGACGCCCCCGGCCCTTCGGGCTTCGAGGTGCGGCCGGCCCGGGTGTGGCGGGAAGAGGCGGAGGGCTTCGCCGACGACGTGGAGGTGGACGTCACCGGCAACTCGGTGGCGCTCCTGGGCCGGGAGGGCCGGCCCCGTGTCATGCTCGCGGGCCACATCGACGAGATCGGCCTCCAGGTGACACACGTGGACGACGACGGCTTCCTCTACGTGGCCGAGATCGGCGGCTGGGACCCCCAGGTCCTGGTGGGCCAGCGGGTCCGGGTCCTGGGCCGCAACGGAGACGTGCCCGGGGTGGTGGGCAAGAAGCCGATCCACCTCCTGGATTCCGAGGAGCGGAAGAAGGCCGCCGAGACGAAGAAGCTCTGGGTGGACGTGGGCGCGGAGAGCCGTGACGAGGTCGGCGAGCTCGGCGTCCGGGTCGGCGACGCGCTGGTGGTGGACGCCGGCATGGTGCGCCTGGCCGGCGACCGGATCGCGAGCCGGGCGATCGACAACCGGATCGGGGCGTACGTCGTTCTCGAGGCCCTTAGGCTCCTGGCCGAGGACCCACCGCCGGCCTCGGTGGCGGCCGTGGCCACGGCGATGGAGGAGATCGGACGGATGGGGGGCGGCGCCTCCACCAGCGCCTTCTCACTGGCCCCGGACGTGGCCCTGGTGGTGGACGTGACCTTCAGCACCGACGTCCCGGACGTGGAGAAGAAGGAGCTGGGCGATCACCGGATCGGGGGCGGGCCGGTCCTGAGCCGGGGCTCGGCGGCCCACCCGGTGGTCTTCGAGCGGCTGGTCCGGGTGGCCGAGGAGGAGGGCATCGAGCACACGACCCAGGCCGCCCCGTCGTCGACCCGGACCGACGCCGACGGGATCCACATCGCCCGCTCCGGCATCCCCACGGGGCTGATCTCCGTCCCCAATCGCTACATGCACTCCCCGAACGAGATCGTGAGTACCGGCGACCTGGACCGGGCGGCGCGGCTGATCGCGGCCTTCATCCGGAGCCTGGACGACGAGACGGACTTCCGGCCCCTGTAGCCGGGACGGCCCACGGGGCCCGACGAAGGTCGTGCCGGGGCCCGTCGCGGGAGCGCGCCCGGGGCGGGCCTCCGTTGACGACCCACGGCCTCCTTTCTAGCGTTACAGATCTGCGGGTCGATCGTGTCCGCGGGTCTGCGGGTCGAGCTGACTTTCACCCGGAGCGAGGGCGCCCCCGGGCGCCGTCGCGGCCGGGCCTTTCTGACAGGACGGACGAAGACGAA
>CAZMPV010000195.1:0-5933 GCA_964567985.1 uncultured Gemmatimonadaceae bacterium | reverse complement strand
ATCACCCGGGACATCACCGGCGAGGAGCACTACTCGACCCTCTACGTGATCGAGGAGTCGCCCCACGAGCCCGGCGTGATCTGGGCCGGGGCCAACGACGGGCCCGTCCACGTCACCCGTGACGGCGGCGACAGCTGGACCGAGGTCACCCCGCCGGAGATGCCGCCGGAGGGCCGGATCAACGCCATCGAGATCTCGCCCCACCGGCCGAACAAGGTCTACGTGGCCGGCTACCGCTTCCTCCTGGACGACTTCGAGCCGTACCTCTACCGGACCACCGACTACGGGGAGAGCTGGACCCGGCTGACGCCGGGCGACAACGGCATCCCCGCCGACCACCCGGTGCGGGTGGTCCGGGAGGACCCGGACCGGGAGGGGCTGCTCTACGCCGGCACCGAGTTCGGCATGTTCGTCTCCTTCGACGACGGCAGCCACTGGCAGCCCTTCCAGCTCGACATGCCGGTGACGCCGATCACCGACATCGAGGTCCACCGCAAGGACCTGGTGATCTCGACCATGGGCCGGGGCTTCTGGATCGTCGACGACCTCTCGCCGCTCCACCAGGCGAGCGAGCGGGTCGCCTCGTCGGAGGCCCACCTCTACGCGCCCCGGGACGCCCACCGGATGCGCTACCGGGGCGCCGGCGGCTTCTTCGGCGGGGCTCCGCCCCACGAGCCCGAGTATCCGCCGCCGGGCGCGACGATCGACTACTACCTGGGCAGCGACGCCTCCGCCGAGGTCACCCTGGAGGTCCTGGACACGGACGGCACCGTGATCCGGGGCTTCACCAGCAGCGACGCCGGGTACGCCTACCAGGAGGTCCAGGGCATGCGGGAGGCCCGGACCGTCCGGGAGGGGAGCCCGACGCTGGAGACCTCCGCCGGACACCACCGGGTGCGCTGGGACCTCCGGCACACCGGCGCCTGGGAGGAGGACGGCGAGGCCGACCGCGGGCCCATGGTCGTGCCCGGTGAGTACACCGTCCGTCTCTCGGTCGGCGACTGGAGCCGGACCCGACCCCTCCGGGTGCGGATCGACCCCCGGATCCGGGACGCCGGGATCACCGTGGCCGACCTGCGAGCCCAGGAGCAGCTCAACCTCCGGATCACGAGCACCCTCTCCGAGGCTCGCCGGGCCGCCCACAGGATCCAACAGATGGAGGAGCGCCTCGAGGGCGCCGGCCAGCAGGACAGCGACGCCTACGGCCAGCTCCAGTCGGTGGAGGCGGCCCTGGTGACCGAGCCCGAGGGCGACGTGAGCAGCTACCCCCGGCCCATGCTCGTCGACCAGATCGAGTACCTCCTCGGCATGACGAGCCGGGCCGACCAGCGCCCGGGCCAGGACGCCTACGAGCGCTACGACACGCTCCGGGGCGAGCTCGACGGCGTGCTCCGGGAGCTGGAGTCCGTCCAGGGCCGGGTGGCCGACGTGGTGGAGGGGGGTCGCTAGCCGGGCCCGCGGCCCTTCAGCCCCGGATACGGCCGCCGGGTCCGCCAGAGGATCCAGAAGGCGACCACGAGCCCCGCCGCGCCCACCGCCAGGAGGGCCGGCGGGGCCTCGTGCATCGGCACCCCCAGGCGGTCCGCGCTCAGGGCCAGGGCGTTGTTCAGGGCGTGCCAGAGCATGGCCGGGAAGATCGAGCCGGTCAGGAGGACCGACGCGGTGAAGAGCACCCCCAGGTACGCCGTGGGGACGATCCGGAAGAGGTCCACGTGGAAGAGGCCGAAGATCAGCCCCACCACCAGGGCCAGGGCCACGGGCCGCAGCTTCCGCCGCAGACCGTGGAGGAGGACGCCCCGGAAGGCGATCTCCTCGCAGACCCCCGGTAGCACGCAGAGGAAGAGGAGCACCTGCCAGAACGGGAGCTGCTCCGGAAGCAGGAACTGCCCGAAGGACTCCAGGAGCCGCTCGGGCACCGGGAAGATCAGGTCCGCGAGCTGCCCCACGCCCACCCCGGACAGGTAGCCCGACGGGGCCGCGATCAGGACGGCGAGCCACGCCGCCGGGTGCGGGGCCCGCAGCGCCAGGGCCTCCTTCACGGGGAGCCGGTACTTCCAGAGCAGAAAGAGCGAGCCGCCGAGGAAGATCCCCAGGAGGTTCACGGCGATCTGGCCCCGGATCCCCAGGTCGGTGCCGACCCAGACGCTCACCATCAGCAGCGCGACCCACATCCCCCCGAACCAGCGCAGGACGTGCCGGGGGAAGAGGGCCGGACCGCCCTCCAGGTCCGCCGCCTCCAGCTTCGCCGAGGAGATCAGGCGCTCGGTGGAGAGGAAGCGGGTGGTGAGCCGGGCCGTCCAGCCGGCGGCGGCCGCCGTGGAGGCGAAGGCCAGGGCGAGGAAGGGCCAGTCGAACTCTCCGGTCAGGATCTCCCGGACCGCCACGCTGATCCCCGCCACGGGCGCCGCCGCCACCGCCGAGCGCAGGTCGATCCCCGGCAGCGCCGCGGCCCCGGCCGGCAGCACGAAGAGGAAGGTCAGGGGCAGGGCGTAGATCTGGTACTCCTTGTAGCTGTCGGCGTAGCCCGAGAGCAGGAGGAGCACGCCCGCGACCAGGAGCGCGATCGGAAGGAAGAAGAGAACGAGGAGCGCCAGCGTCTCCGGCGGAAGGGCCACCGCGAAGCCCTCCGGCAGGTCGATGACCCCCACCATCAGGTAGACGACCAGGTTCAGGGCGTTCACCACCGTGACCGCGACCCCCACGGCCGCGATCGACGCCAGCTTGGCCCAGACGATCTCCCGCCGGCTCGCCGCGGTGGTCAGCAGCGTCTCCAGCGTGCCCCGCTCCTTCTCGCCGGAGATCGCGTCGGCGGCCACGACGGTGCCGCCGCCGAGCATGAGCATGACCAGGATCGGCGTCAGGAAGAGGGCGAGCATCGCCCCGCCCTCCTCCTCGGCGGTGGCCAGGTTCACCGCCTCCACCTCGGCCAGCCGGTCGGGCGCCACGGGAAAGCCCCGCTCCCGGAAGAGCTCGTCCCTCCGCGCCATGCGGAGCTCCCGGAGGCGCCCGGCGAGCCGGTCCTGGCTCGCCCTGGAAAGGTCGCTGCTCGAGCGGTAGGCGAGGATCAGGGTGGGCACGACCGCCAGGGTGTCGGCCTCCGGCTCCGCGCCGCCCTCGTCGGCGGTGTCCCGGGCCGCGGCGACGCTGTCCCGCCAGGCCCGGTACGCCTCCGGGGTCAGGGCCCGGACCACCACGTGGAGCTCGCCGGCCCGCAGCAGGGAGTCCGCCCGCTCCGTCTCGCGCTCGGCGAACTCGAAGGCCGGCTCCCCGGAGTCGGCGGGCAGGGCCAGGGCCTCCCGGACCAGTCGGCCGCCCAGCTCCGCGGCCGGCCCGGTCACAGCGTAGGCGTACGTCGCGGTCTCCAGGGCCTCCTCCTCCCGCTCCTCGGTCCAGCGCATGAGGAGGATCAGGATCGGGAAGAGGACCAGGGGCGCCACCACCGCGATCAGGATCGTCCGCTTGTCCCGGACGACCTGGAGGAGCTCGTACTTCAGCAGGCTCCCGAAGGCGCCGTCGCTCAAGCCGACGCCTCCCCGCCGGCCTCCGCCTCCCGGCGGGCCACGGTCTCGGAGATCTCCTCCTCGGTGGCGCCCACGTGGTGGACGAAGATGTCCTCCAGGTAGTGCTCCCCGGTGGCCTCCCGGTGCTCGTCCAGGGTCCCGGAGGCCAGGATCCGGCCCCGGTGGATGACGGCGATCTCGTCGCAGAGCTTCTCAGCCTCGCTCATGATGTGGGTCGAGAAGAGGAGCGTCTTGCCGTCCTCCCGGAGCTCGCGGATGATCCGCTGCATCTCCAGCGCGTTCATGACGTCCAGGCCGACGGTGGGCTCGTCGAAGATCAGGACCGGCGGGTCGTGGGCCACGGTCCGGGCGATCGAGACCTTCTGCTTCATCCCGCTGGAGAGCTTCTCGACCCGGGCGCCCTGGTACTCCGCGATCCCGAAGCGCTCCACCAGCTCCTCCACCCGGGCGTCGACCCGGTCGGCGGGATAGCCGTTGATCCGGGCGAAGAAGTCCAGGGTCTCCCGGGCGGTCAGCCGGGGGTAGAGAGCCGTCGAGGCGGAGTAGAAGCCGAGGCTACGGCGGACCGCCTCGGGCTCGTCCCGGACGTCGTGACCCATGACGTGGGCGGTACCGTCGGTGGGCTCGAGGATCGTCGCCAGCATCCGGAGCGTCGTCGTCTTCCCGGCCCCGTTGGCTCCCAGGAGCCCGAATATCTCTCCCTCCGGGCACTCGAAGCCGATCCCGTCCACGGCCCGCACCTCGCCCCGGGACTCGTCGTAGAAGGTCTTGCCCAGCGAGCGGACCTCCACCGGATACACGTGGCTCATGCCGTCTCCTTCCTTCCCAGGCGCTCCTTCACGAAGCGCCAGAAGCTCCCGTCGTACGAGCCCATCAGCACCTCCTCGAAGCCCAGGATCCAGCGGGCGAGCCAGAGGCAGGCGGCCACCAGGACCACGCCCGTCGCCAGGCTCTCGGCGATCAGGAGCCACGGAAAGACGCCCTGGATCGCGTCCCGGATCATGAGGACCACGTTGACCAGGGGCACGGCCGCGAGGCCGGCCGTCAGGTGCTGGTCCGGCGCCTGGCCCAGGAAGAGGGGCAGGAGCGCCAGCCAGTAGATCGGCATGACCATGGCCTGGCCGTCCTTGAAGGTCCGGGCGAAGGAGGCCAGGATCATCATCGTCGCCGCGAAGAAGAGCGCCAGGATCAGCGCGCCCAGGATCATCACCGGGATCGCCGTGGCGGGGTACTCGAACTCGAGCCCGCTCGCGCGACCGCCCATCAGGGGGCCCAGGACCACCCCCAGCGACGCCGTCATCGCCAGGATGTTCAGGATCCCGGCCGCCGTGCCCAGGGTGGCGACGTAGAGGTACTTGGAGACGACGAGGCTCGTCCTCGACGCCGAGACCGTCATCAGGGTCTCCCAGGTGCTGCGCTCCCGCTCTCCCGCCGTGGAGTCGATGGCGGGAACGAAGCAGCCCAGCGCCACCATGATGACCAGGAAGACCGGGATCATCTCGGAGAGGATGAACGCCCCCATCTGGGATCCGCTCGAGACGTTCTCGGCCTCGACGCGGAATGGCGCCAGGGCCTCCTCCGACAGCCCGAGCTCCCTTCCCTCCCGGGCCACCCACCGCTCCCGGTAGCGCTCCACCACCCCCTCGACGCGGTCCCGGGCCCGCTCGCTCCGGCTCTCGGAGCGGTCGTAGGCGATGCTGATCCGGACGTTTCCCTCCACCGCCGACGCCTCGCCCTCGGGCTCGACGAAGCGCACCACGGCGTCCAGCTCCTCGGCCTCCACGGCCGCCTCGGCCGCCCCGACAGCTCCGAAGGTGTCCACCACCGAGACGTTCTCCATCGCCCGGAGCGAATCGGCGATCGCGGCGTGCTCGGCCGGCAGGTCGAAGAGCGCCACCCTGGAGGTGTAGCCCTCCGAGAGCCCCTGTACGAAGGTGATCCCGGAGAACATGAGCCAGAGCATCACCGGGTAGAGGAAGACCGGCAACAGGATGCTGTTGACCACGATCGTCCGCTCCCGGAGGGCGGAGCGGAGCTCCCGACGGTAGAGGGTCCAGACGTCGGTCCAGTTCATGGAGTCACGATGCCGGCAGGACTCACTGGGGTCAACGGCCGGTCGTGGAAGTCTCCGGAGCAGGCCTTCCCCGGGCCCTCCACTCGTTCTTGCCGGTGAGTCGACCCCGGAGCATCTTGCAGACACGCAGGCGACCGGACGCTCCTTTCTTCCTTTCCAGGCCGGGACTCGTGGCTCGAATACTCGTTGTGGACGACGATGAGGTGGACCGCGAGATCCTGAGATCCCTCATGACCCACGCGGAACAGGAGGTCGTGTTCGCCGAGGACGGAGAAGCCGCTCTCCGCCTCTGCGAGCAGGAGAGCTTCGACCTGGTGATCACCGACCTGGTGATGCCG
>CAZMPV010000194.1:0-5959 GCA_964567985.1 uncultured Gemmatimonadaceae bacterium | reverse complement strand
TGAGCGAGAACGTCGCCATGGGACTGAAGCGGATGTCGGACCTGGACGACGACGCGATCGGCGAGCGGGTCCGGAAGTGCCTGGAGCTCGTGGAGCTCGAGGACTTCGGGGAGCGGTACCCAGCCGAGCTCTCGGGCGGGCAGAAGAAGCGGGCGGGGCTCGCCCGAGCGATCGCGACGCGTCCCAAGTACCTTCTCTACGACGAGCCGACGACGGGGCTCGACCCCGTGACGTCCACGGTGATCGACCGTCTGATCCTCCGAACCCGGGACGAGCTGGACGTGACCGGACTCATGATCACCCACGACATGACGAGCGCCTACCGGGTCGCCGATCGGATCGGGATGCTCCATGAAGGCCGGATCCGATTCGTCGGCACCCCCGACGAGATCCGGGCGACGGAGGATCCGGTCGTAAAGGGGTTCATAGAAGGTGAGCCGGAGCTTCTCGCGGGTCGGGAGGGTGCACCGTGAGCCGAGGACGAGAGATTCTGGTGGGGCTGGTCATCATCGCGGCCGTGGGCGTCGCCGTGGTGGGCACGCTCTGGATGGAGCAGTACGGCTGGGGCCGGACCGAGAACGTGGTGACAGCCCAGTTTCTCGACGTCGGGCAGCTCGCCGAAGGCAACGACGTCCGCTTCCGGGGGGTGGGCGTCGGCAAGGTGCGGAGGATCCGGGTGGCGCCCGACGGCCAGTCCGTCCGCCTGGTCATGGAGGTGCAGTCGGACCTCTCGCTCCCGGACAGCGCCGGCGTGATCCTGGCGCCGGAGTCGATGTTCGGCGACTGGCAGGCCGAGATCGTGAATCGGGCCCGCTACCCCCGCTTCGAGTTCACCGAGCCGGGCGCCGACTCCGTGCTCCCGGGATACACCCTGCCCGACATGTCCCGCCTGACGGCCACGGCGGACGAGATCGCCACGAACCTCCGGAGCCTCACGAACCGGGTGGAGATGGCGTTCAGCGAGGAGACGGCGCAGAACATCGCCGCGGCCATCGAGAACATCCAGGCGGTGAGCCAGGACCTCACCCGCCTCATCGGCCAGCAGGCGAACACCTTCGAGCGGCTGGCCGACCGGGTCGAGTCGTCGGCCGACGAGCTCGGCGCCGCGGCCCGGTCGGCCCGGACCGCCTTCGACCGGGTGGACCAGGCGCTGGCCCGGGGCCAGGTCGACTCGCTCCTGATGGACTCCCGGGCCGCCGCGAGCAACGTCCGGGACCTCTCGGCGTCGCTGAGCGAGACCAGCGACGAGCTCGAGAGCACCCTCCGGCGAGCCGACTCCACCTTCGCCCGCCTGGACCGGATCTCCCGGCAGGTCGAGTCCGGGCAGGGAACCCTGGGACGCCTCCTCACGGACACGACCCTCGCCCTCCGGGCCGAGGGGGCCCTGGGCGAGCTCCGGGCGCTCCTGGAGGACTTCCGGACGAATCCGGCCCGCTATGTCCGCCTCTCGATCTTCTGACGCCGCCTCGCCTCCGGACGCCGGCGGCACGGAGGGGACGTGGCCGGCGACGACGTGAGGGTGGAGCGGAGCGCCGGCGGCGTTGTGGTCCGGCGGATCGACCAGGAGGAGCGGGTGCTCGTCATCCGGGACCCCTACAAGAATTGGGGCCTCCCGAAGGGCCATCTGGAAGAAGGGGAGGACCTCCGGGAGGCCGCCCTGCGCGAGGTCAGGGAGGAGACGGGGCTCGAGCGGGTGAGATCCGGGCCCGAGATCGACACCATCGACTGGTACTTCAGGAGCGACGAGGTGCTGGTCCACAAGTTCTGCACCTTCTTCCTGATGCGCTCCCCGTCCGGCGAGGTGGAGCCCGAGGAGGAGGAGGGGATCACCGAGTGCGTCTGGCTCTCCGTGGAGGCGGCCCTGGAGCGGGTGAGCTACGACAACGCCCGGGAGGTCGTCCGCAAGGCCGGCCGTCTTCTGGCCGACGGCGACGACGCCGATCCCTTCGAGCCGGAATGAGGGGTCGGGGGCGGGGAAGGAGAGAGGCGTGAGCGACGGGACCGGACCTTCCGACGGCGGGGGCGGCGCCGGACGGTTCGACGCGGACTTCGCCTGGAGAGCCCTCCAGGCCGGCGCGGTCTTCCTGGTGCTGGCCTTCTTCCTCTACAGCGTCCGGGACCTGCTCTCGCCCTTCATCCTCTTCTGGGTGCTGGTGGCCGTGCTCATGCCCTTCCGGGGCACCGCCGGCCACACGCTCCTGACGGCCCTGGCCGCGGTCCTGACCCTCTTCTGGCTCCTGGACACCACGGGCTTCCTCCTGGCCCCCTTCATCCTGGCCCTGGTCCTCGCCTACATCCTGGATCCCCTGGTCGACCGCATGGTCCGGCCGGGGCTGCCCCGGAGCCCGGCGATCCTCCTCCTGGTCCTTCCGGTTCTGGGACTCGCCGCCGTGGCACTCTTCATGGGGATTCCGGCCCTGGGTGACCAGATGGCCGACCTCGTCCAGCGCACCCCGGAGACGATCCGGCGCTTCGCGACCTGGGCCGAATCGGTCCAGGAGCGCTTCCTCCGCCTGGACCTGCCCCTGGTCGACGAGGACCGGACCCTGGAGGAGCTCCGCTCCGTGGACTCCGAGAGGGTCGTGGCGTTCTTCGAGGCTCGGCGCGACGCGATCGCCCAGTGGCTCTGGGGGGGCGTCCTCGGCGTGGGGCGGGGCCTCGGCTCGGCTGCGACGGTCCTGGGATACGTGGTCCTGACCCCGGTGCTGACCTTCTACCTGCTCCGGGACTACGACCGCCTGGTCGAGCGGATCCGGGACCTGGTCCCCGCCGGGAGCCGGGACGCCGTCGTTTCCCTCGCCCGGGATTACGACGACCTCCTCTCCAGCTACCTCCGGGGCCAGATCACCGTGGCGCTCTCCGTCGGCGCCATCACGGGGGTGGGGCTCTGGATCGCCCAGTTTCCCTACGCCTTCCTCCTGGGCGCCATCGTCGCGGTCTTCAGCGTCGTGCCGTACCTCGGCCTGCTCCTGAGCCTGGTCCCCGCCGTCTTCATCGCCCTGGTGAGTGGCGACATCTGGATCTCCCTGGCCAAGGTCGGCGTCGTCTACGGGGTGGCCCAGGGGCTGGAGGGCGCCGTGATCAGCCCCCGGATCGTCGGTGAGTCCGTCGGTCTCCATCCGGTCTGGGTCGTCCTCGCTCTGGCCGTCGGCGGCTTCTTCTTCGGCTTCGTCGGCCTCCTGATCGCCGTGCCCGTGGCCGTGGGCATCAAGCTCCTGGTCCTGCGGGGGCTCGAGCGCTACCGGGCCTCGGAGCTCTACCAGGGGGGTTGAGCGGGCCGCCGCTCCCCCCGTGCCCACCCGCCTTGGAGCCGGGTGGGTGTCTCGTTATCCTACCATTCTCCATGGCCGACGAGATACGAGACGTCACGATCATCGGGGGCGGACCCACCGGCCTCTTCGCCGCGTTCTACGCGGGGATGCGGGGGGTCAGCGCCCGGATCATCGACTCCCTGCCGGAGCTGGGGGGGCAGCTCACCGCCCTCTACCCGGAGAAGTACATCTACGACGTGGGCGGCTATCCGAAGATCCTGGCCAAGGACCTGGCCGAGGAGATGATCACCCAGGCGATGCAGTTCGACCCCGACGTGGTCCTGGACGAGGAGGTCCGGCGGGTCGAGCGGAACGGCCAGGAGCTCGTGCTCCACGGGCGGGACGGGGAGTACCGCACCCGGGCGCTGGTGGTGGCCGGCGGGAAGGGGGCCTTCGAGCCGAAGAAGCTCCGGGTGCCCGGCTACGAGGAACTCCTGGGCCGGGGCGTGAATTACAAGGTCCGGGATCCGGCCGACTACGACGGCCGGAAGGTGCTGGTCGTGGGCGGGGGGGACTCGGCGCTCGACTGGGCCCTGATCCTGAAGGACCGGGCCGAGGAGCTGACCCTGATCCACCGCCGGGACGGTTGGCGGGCCCACGAAAAGTCGGTGAAGGAGCTCTTCGAGTCGGCCGACGCCGGCGAGCTCGAGGTCCGGGTCTTCCACGAGGTCCGGGAGATCCACGGAGACGACGAGGTCGACGCGGTCACGATCTACGACAACCGCACCGACGAGGACGACACCCTGGAGGTCGACGCGGTCCTGACCTTCCTGGGCTTCAAGCCGGACCTGGGCCCCATCAAGGAGTGGGGGCTGAACCTGGAGAAGAACCGGATCCTGGTGAACCAGCTCATGGAGACGAACGAGCCGGGGATCTTCGGGGCCGGCGACGTGGTGGGCTACGAGGGAAAGCTCGACCTGATCGCGACGGGCTTCGCCGAGGCGGCGATCGCCGTGAACAACGCGGTCCACTACGTGGATCCCGACGCCCGGGTGAATCCGGGCCATTCGACGCACATGAAGATCTTCAAGGACGACGACGGGTAGACGTCTTCGCTACGCCCGTCCGCCGAGCCGAGGGAGCGCTTACTGGATGTCCGAGACGAAGAAGTACGATACGATCATCGTGGGAGCCGGACCCGCGGGCCTCACCGCCGGCATGTACGCCGCCCGCTCGAAGCTGAACGCCGTGGTGCTGGAGCGGGGGGCCCCCGGAGGGCAGCTCCTCAACACCAAGGACATCGAGGACTACCCGGGCTTCGAGCACGTGGGCGGAGTGGAGCTCGCCCAGAAGATGCACCGGCACGCGGAGAAGTTCGGCGCCGAGTTCGTGACCGACGCGGTGGTGGCGATCCGCCGGAACGACGACGCCTCGGACTTCACCGATCGCTGGATGGTGGAGACCCAGTCCGGCGACGTCTACGTGGCGCCGACCGTGATCTTCACGGCGGGAGGAGAGCCCAACAAGCTGGGGGTGCCCGGCGAGGACGAGTTCGCCGGTAGGGGCGTGAGCTACTGCGCCATCTGCGACGGCGCCTTCTTCCAGGACGAGGTGATCGCCGTGGTCGGAGGCGGCGACGCCGCCGTCGAGGAGGCCGACTTCCTCACGCGCTACGGCTCCAAGGTCTACGTCATCCACCGCCGGGACGAGTTCCGGGCCCAGCCGGTGATCCAGGAGAAGGCGTTCGGGAACGACAAGCTCGAGGCCATCCGGAGCACGATCGTGAAGTCGATCGAGGGCGACGAGAGGGGAGTCACCCACCTCGTGCTCCAGGGGACGAAGACCGAGGACGGCGACTACGACTTCGACGGCGTCGGCGAGACCCGGGAGCTCGAGGTCGGCGGCGTCTTCATCTTCATCGGCTTCACCCCGAACGTCGGTCTGCTGAAGGAGCACGCCGAGCACGACCAGGGTGGCTACTTCACCACCGACTACCGGATGGAGTCGAGCCTCGAGGGCCTCTACGTGGCCGGCGATCTCCGGGCCCAGCTCGTCCGACAGATCACGACGGCCGTTGGCGACGCCACCACGGCGGCCATGGCGGCCGCCCAGGAGGTGGACGAACTGAGCCACGAGGGAGAGGAAGCAGAAGAAGCGCCAGCGGCGGCCCTTGGACACGGGAGCTGAGCCGGGACGGGGCTCAGGGGGGCAGCTCCCTGAGCCGTGACGTCTCCCGACCGAAGGTGGCCCGGACGTCGGCCACGATCCGCTCGAGGAAGTTGCGCCCGTGCAGGGGACAGTGGTCCTTCGGGGCGCTGCCCTCCAGGAAGAGCTCGTCGCGGACCCGCTCGCCGGGACAGTCGTCCGTGGCCAGAAAGCCCGACGATGCGTCGATCCGGGCCTGGACGATCCCCGGGGGCGCCGGCCACGCCTGGGCGCTCTCCCTTCCCTCGCCCCCGGACCACTCCTTCATGATTCGGGCCCAGACCGGCGCCGCGAGGCGGCCGCCGCTGGCATCCGCCACGATCGCCCTCGGCCGGTCGAAGCCGAGCCAGACCCCCGTCACCAGCTCCGGGGTCGCCCCGACGAACCAGACGTCCTTCCCCTGGTTCGTCGTTCCCGTCTTTCCCGCGGCCGGACCCCGGTAGCCCCGGGCCCGGACCCGCCATCCGGTGCCCCGGTCCACCACGTCCCGTAGCGCGTCCAGC
>CAZMPV010000193.1:0-5960 GCA_964567985.1 uncultured Gemmatimonadaceae bacterium | reverse complement strand
CCCGGTCCACCATCCCGTGCTCCAGGAGGAACTCGGAGCGCTGGAAGCCCTCGGGCAGCTCCTGCTTGATCGTCTCCTCGATGACCCGGGGGCCGGCGAACCCGATCAGGGCGCCGGGCTCGGCCAGGTTCACGTCGCCGAGCATGGCGTACGAGGCGGTGACCCCCCCGGTCGTGGGATCGGTGAGGATCGAGACGAAGGGGACGCCGGACTCGTGGAGCCGGGCCAGCACCGACGACGTCTTCGCCATCTGCATGAGGGAGAGGATTCCCTCCATCATCCGTGCACCCCCGGACTGGGAGACGACGATGAGGGGCTCGTCCTCGTCCAGGGCCCGACGGGCGGCCCGGGTGATCTTCTCTCCGACCACCGAGCCCATCGAGCCGCCGATGAAGCGAAAGTCCATGACCGCCAGCTGCACCGGGATCCCCTCCACGGCGGCCCGTCCGGTCACGACGGCTTCGTTCTGGCCCGTCGTCTCCTCGGCGGACCGGATCCGGTCGTCGTAGGCCTTCAGGTCCTCGAAGTCCAGCGGATCGGCGCTCCGCAGATCGTCGTCGGTCTCCTGGAAGGAGCCCTCGTCCACCAGGTGCTCGATGTAGGCGGCCGCCGGGAGCCGGGTGTGGAAGTCGCAGTGGGGGCAGACGCCCAGGTTCTGTGCGAGCTTCTCCCGGTAGACGATCTCCCCGCACCCCTTGCACTTGTCGAAGACGTCGCTCGGGACGTCCCGCCGATCGGAGGCCTTGAGCGGCTTCTTGTCCTTGCGAAACCAGGCCATGAGTGCTTCCCGAGCTGAGCGTGTGGAGGGGGAGAAGCGCCGGCTCCGGACCGGCGCGCTACTCTTCGTGGGCCAGCCGGGCCACCGTCCCCACCGCCACCCAGGAGACCAGGAGAAAGGATCCCCCGTAGCTGACGAAGGGCAACGGGATCCCCGTGACGGGCACGAGCCCGACCGTCATCCCGATGTTGATGAAGATGTGGACGATCCAGGCCCCGAAGATACCGAAGATCACGAGCCCGGCAAAGGGATCCCCGGAGCCCTCCGCGAGCTTGATCAGCCGCCAGAGCACCCAGGCGAAGGCGAGGATCGCCAGCGAGGTGCCGACGAAGCCGAGCTCCTCGCCGACGACGCTGAAGATGAAGTCCGTGTGCTGCTCCGGGAGGAAGTCCAGACGCTTCTGGGTGCCCAGGGTGAAGCCCTTTCCGGTGAGCCCGCCGCTCCCCACCGCCACCTTCGACTGGATCAAGTGCCAGCCCGCGCCCCGGGGATCGACGCTCGGGTCCAGGAAGACCATGAGGCGGTTGCGCTGGTACTCGGCCAGGGACTCCCAGAGGGGCCGGGCCACGGTCCCGGCCGCCAGGTACGCCAGGACCACCGCCACCGACTCCACCAGGTAGAGGCGGTAGCGCCAGGCGTAGAGGAACGTCCCCAGGAGCACCATGGAGATCGACCACAGCAGGGTGTCGAAGCTCAGAATCATCCCCAGGCCGGGGCTGGCCAGGAGGATCAGAAAGGCCACCGGGGTTCCCGCCCAGTAGAGCATGGCGAAGAGGATGCCCACGAAGGCCAGCGCCGTGCCCAGGTCCGGCTGGAGGATGACGAGCCCCAGGGGCAGCGCCACCAGCGCCGACGGAGCCAGCAGCTCCCGGAGGTTCGCCGGCGGCTCCTCCCAGGAGGCCAGGAGGCGGGCCAGGGCCAGGATCGTGGCCAGCTTCGCCACCTCCGAGGGCTGGAAGGTGAAGCCGGCGATGGAGATCCAGCTCTTCACGCCCTGGGCGGTCCCCCGGCCGGTCCCCACGACCAGGGTGGCCGCCAGGAGCGTCACCGAGAGCACGTAGGCGGGAATCGCCGCCCACTCGAACCAGCGCAGCGGGATCCGGGAGGCGGCGGTGAAGGCGGCCAGCCCCAGGGAGAGCCAGAGGAGCTGGCGCATCCAGGCACCCTGGGTCACCGGGCTCGGCACGTTCAGCACCCCGGCCGAGTAGATCATCGCCACCCCGAACAGGGAGAGGGCCAGCACCCCACCGACCAGGGCGGGGTCCACGAACCAGGTGCGGACGTAGCGCTTCACGACCCCTCGCCTCCCGCGTCGGGCCCGGTCCCGACATCCCCGCCGGGACCGGGATCGACCCCGTCGGTCTCCTCACCGTCCTCGCCCGCCGTGGCCCGCTCTCCGGCCCAGGGCGCCGGGGTCCCGGTGCGCCAGTGCTCCCCCAGGGTCTGGATCGTGTCCACCGGCATCCCGTGCTGGCTCCGGAGCCAGTAGTCGGCCGTCTTGGCCATCAGCGGGGCGGCGGTCCCGGAGCCGCTCTCGCCGAACTCGACCAGGACGACGACGACGATCTCCGGGTCCTCGCCGGGGGGGCCGGCCATGCCGGCGAACCAGGCGTGGTCCGGGTTGGGCGGGTTCTCGCCGGTTCCGGTCTTCCCCAGGAGGTCCCAGTGCTCCAGGGAAGCCAGATAGGCGGTGCCCCCGGGGGCCACCACCTGCCGGAGCCCCTCCCGGAGGGTGGCCATGCTCTCGGAGGAGAGGTCCAGGGCCCAGCCCTCCTCGGCCTCGGCCCGCCGGGCGATCGTCGGCGCCGGAGCGGATCCGTTCCGGGCCAGTGCCAGGTAGAACTGGGCCATCTTCAGGGGTGTCTGGGAGTTGGGCCCCTGGCCGATGGCCAGGTTCATGGCCTCGGCCTCGGTGGGCCGGTACCCGAAGCGGTCCTGCCAGAAAGACGGTGACGAGGGGAAGACGCCCCGGGACTCCTGGGGGAGATCAACGCTGCACCGACGGCTGAAGCCGATGCGGGTGCCCTCCTCCAGGAGCCGACCCAGCCCGATCCGGAGGCCGAGCTGATAGAAGTAGACGTCGCAGGAGTCCCGGATCGCCCCGGCCAGGTCCACGGAGCCGTGCCCCTCGGGGTCCCAGCAGCGGAAGAACCGGTTCCCGAACCACATGCCGCCGGTGCACGGGGTCGGCATCTCCTCGTCGGGGTGGACCACGCCGAGCTCGAGGCCGATGGCGGCGGTGGCCAGCTTCCAGATCGACGCCGGCGGATAGAGGCCCAGGGTGGCCCGGTTGTAGAGCGGCCGGGCCGGATCGCTGTTGAGCCCGGCCCAGAGCTCGGCATCGATGCCTCCCACGAAGTCGTTCGGGTCGTAGGCCGGGCTCGAGTAGAGGGCCAGCACACCCCCGTCGTCGACCCGGAGCGCCACCACCGCGCCCCGCATGGAGTCCGGGAAGATCCGGTGGATCCACTCCTGGAGCTCGAGGTCCAGGTTCAGGTGGAGGTCGCCCCCCTTGCGGGCCGGAGTCTGGGCCACGCCCCGGAAGGAGCCCACCACCCGGCCCATGGCGTCGACCTCCACGTAGCGGGTACCCGGTGAGCCGTGGAGGACCTCCTCGTACTGCCGCTCGATCCCTTCCTGGCCCACCACCGCGCCCTGCTCGTAGCCCCCGAAGCGCTCCCCCTCCAGCTCCCCCGCCGTGACCTCTCCGACGTAGCCCAGGACGTGGGCGGCGGCCTCGCCGGCCGGATACCGCCGCTGGGGCCTGGTCTCGATGAAGATTCCCGGAAACTCCGGACGTCGCTCCTCCACTGCCGCCACCTGGTCGAAGGACGCGTCGGAGGTGATGACGAGCGGCTGTCGGGGCGCGCTCCGGGCTCGCTCGACCAGCTCACTCACCCGCTCCTCGTCCAGACCCAGGTAGGGCTGGAGGCGCCGGACGGTGGTCCTGATCGTGTCCAGCGGCGCCGGGAGCAGCGAGATCGAGTATGCAGGCACGTTGTCGGCCAGGATCCGGCCGTCCCGATCGTAGATCGTCCCCCGGGGCGCGGTGAGCGGGAGGGGTCGGAGGCGGTTCGATTCGGAGCGGAGCGCCCAGGTGTCAGAGCGCAGGACCTGGACCCGGAAGAAGGCCACCAGCAGGGCGCCCACGAGCACACCGACGACGGCCAGGGCGCCCTGCGCCCGGCGGCGCCGTGCGTGGGGATGAAACGGCTTCACGCCCGGGCCTCCCTCAGCTCACCGGCCACGGCCAGCACCACGAGCCCCACGGCCGCCGCGTAGAGGGCCGCCAGGCCGCCTTGGACCAGCATCGCCCGGACGAAGGGCTCCCGGACGGCCTCGCCCACCACGACCCAGTGGATCAGGTCCCGGAGCCACTTCCCCAGGGCCAGATAAGCGACCACGAAGAGGAGGGAGTCGCCCACGAAGAGCTCCCGGGCTCGGGCGCCCACCGCCCCGACCAGCGTCATGGCCACGGTGTTTGCGCCGAAGGCGAGGACCGAGAAGGCGTCTTCGAGGAGACCGAAGGCGAAGCCGAGCCCGGCACCCGTGCCCGCGCCGCCCTCCCGGACCGCCAAAAGCAGCCCGACGGTGAGCAGGTCCGGCGCCTCGGCCCCGAGCCCCAGCCCCAGGTGGAGGAAGAGGTGGAGGACCACCAGTCCCACCACCGTGATCCACAGCCCGCGCCCCCCCCTCACGGCCGCCTCTCGCCGGGAGGATCCCCCGGCCCACCGTCGCCGGACCCGGGGATCTCGCTCGGCTCGCCCGCCTCCGCCGCGGCGGTGTCGACCGGGATCGTGTCGGGCGTCATCGCAGGCAGGAGATCCGCGCCCACCGTGTCCTCACCGGAGGAGACCAGGACGTGGCGGACGCTCCCCACCGCCACCGCCGGGCGGATCCAGTACGTCTTCCGCCAGCCCCCCTCGGCTTCGGCCAGGCCGTCCACCCGGCCGACGGGGATGCCCCGGGGATACACCCCGCCCCGTCCGCTGGTCACCACGAGGGTCCCGTCCTCCAGGCGGGTGTGGTAGGGGGTTCCCGTCAGGGCCAGGCGGTCCTCCTCCCGGAAGTCGCCCCGCCGGGGCTCGACGATTCCGTACGCTCGACCCTCCCGGTCCATGGCGCTCACCCGGAAGTCGGGGTGGGTCCAGTCCATGCCGATGGCCCCGTCGTCCCGGACCTCCCGGACCACGCCGACGAGTCCGTCGCCGGTGATCACCGGCGCTCCGGTCTCCACGCCCTCGCTCCGGCCCACGTCCAGCAGGAACATGCTCTCCGAGCCCTGCGTGCCCGGACGGAGGACGCTGGCGGCCGCGTACGCCGTGCCGAGGCGGCGTTGGAGCCCCAGGAGCCGGCGAAGGCGGCGGTTCTCCTCGGAGAGCGTCGTCTGGTTCGTCAGGCGCTCGACGAGAGAGTCCCGCTGCCGCTGGAGCTCGTCGGCCTCCGTGGCCGCGACCCGGGCCCGGGAGAGGGTCTCCTGGACCAGGATGAAGGGGCGGAGGACGGTGGAGCGGAGCGCCGCGGCCACCTGCTGCTGCTGGGGCGCCGGCAGGTAGACGATGACCAGGGAGAGCCCGAAGAAGATCAGGGCCACGGCGCCGTGTCGGCGCTCGCGGCGTTCCTCGGGATCGGGTATGAAGGCGGTCATGCGTTCCTGCTCAGAAGAGACCTGCGCCGGCGCCCCGGCGGGGGACGAGCGCCGGCCTCGGCGGCCCGTCCCCCGCTGGAACCGGACGGCCGGAATCCGTCAGGTGGCGAGGACGCTCTTGTACTTCGGGAGGTCGTCCAGGATGCGGCCGGCTCCCCGGACCACGCAGGTCAGGGGCTCCTCGTCCACGTGGATCGGCAGGTTCGTCTCGTGCTGGAGCAGGCGGTCCAGGCCCCGGATCAGGGCTCCGCCGCCCGTCATGACGATTCCCCGGTCGACGATGTCGGAGGAGAGCTCCGGGGGCGTGATCTCCAAGGCCCGCCGGACCGCTTCCACGATGGTCTGGATCGGCTCCTGGATGCACTCCCGGATCTCCTGGGAGTGGACCGTGACCACCTTCGGGATCCCGCTCACCAGGTCCCGCCCCTTCACCTCCATCTCCCGCTCCTCGCCGAAGTCGAAGGCGGATCCGATCTGGATCTTGTTGGCCTCGGCGGTGGGCTCGCCGATGAGGAGGTGGTAGTTTTTGCGGAG
>CAZMPV010000192.1:0-5964 GCA_964567985.1 uncultured Gemmatimonadaceae bacterium | reverse complement strand
CCGGATCCGACTTCTCGTCGTAGTAGTCGTGGTCCGGCGCGAAGGCGTAGTGGTCGGGGAACGCCTCCCGGCTCACCCGGGCCACGCCCACGACCCCGGGAGGCGTCGTGGCGCTGTGGTAGAAGAGGACCGGGTCGCCCTCCTCCATCTCCTGCATGTTGTTGCGGGCCTCGTAGTTGCGCACGCCTTCCCACCAGGTGGCGCCGTCCCGCTCCAGGTCGTCGATGGAGTAGACCGAGGGCTCGCTCTTCATCAGCCAGTGCTGCTCTGCCATGGTTCGTCGGGGTCCGAGGATCGATGGATCGGGTCGTGGGCCCGGGCCGGACGCTTCGCCGGAGCCGGAAGGGGCAAGGGACGGGCGACGGATCGGCGTGTCAATTCGCTCCGTCCTCCGGGGTGCGGAGAAGGGGCACCGACAGCCGGCTCGAGAGGCGGCGGGCGAGGCGCCGGGCCGCCTCCTCGTCGCCGAAGCGGAACGACATGGGGAGGACCGTTCCGGACTCCCGGGGCTCGAGCTCGACCCGCCACGGAAGCGCGGGCGTCCGGAGGCGTCCGCCGCCTCCGGCCATGCCCACGATCCGGACGCCCCGGACCGCGTCCCGGGGATAGCGGTCGGAGCCCCCCGGGGTCCGCTCCCAGATCAGCTCCTCGGCGGTGATCCGGAGCTGGCGGTCCCCGATCCAGGCCAGCGCGGCCATGAGGAGCCAGAAGAGGCCCACCAGCATGACGCCCGAGCCGACGCCTCCGCTCTCCGGTCGGCTCTGGAGCCAGAGGCCGCCGGCGGTGACGGCCGCGCCGGCGACGGCGTTGAGCACGATGCCCCGGGCCGGCTCGAGACGCACCACCAGGTCCCCGCCCTCCTCCTCGACGATCCAGCGCCCGTAGCCGGCCACCGCGTCCGCCGCCTCACCACACCAGGTGGAAGCGGCTCTGGCGCTCGTAGACCCAGTGGCGGTCGCCGTCGGCGTCGAGGTACGCCTCCTCTTCCTGGCGGCAGCTCGCCTCCTTGCCGTCCCACCCGGGGATCGGCGTGGTGGCCTGGAGCTCGATCGAGTGCCAGGTGGAGGCCCGGATGGGCACGTCGCCCCGGACGGGCACCCCCTCCTGTCGGTCCCAGAGCCCGATGAGAGGCCCGGCGCCGTGGCCGTGGTCGCCGATGGGATGGGTGTAGATCGTGCCGTCGATCCCCTCGTCCCGCATCTGGGCGAGGGCGTTCTCCAGGATGCGGTTTCCGCTGAGGCCGGGCTCCATGTGGCTCAGGAGGATGTCCTGGAGGCGGTTCGAGTTTTCCAGACAGCGCTTCAGCCCGGCCGGCGCCTCCGTCTCTCCCTCCCGGAGCACGTAGCCCAGGTGCTGGGTGTCGGTGTGGAGCCCCATGGCCACCACGCCGAAGTCGGTCCAGAGCAGGTCACCCTCTTGGATCACGACCGGCCCCTCGTCCGGGACCTCTCCGGCCCGCTGCACGCTGACCGATGGCTGGAACCAGACCGTCATCCCCAGCTCCCGCACCCGCTCCCGGAGCCACCAGACCACGTCCTCCGTCGTCGTCGCGCCCGGGGTGATCACCGCGTGGGAGAACGCCCGGGTGATCAGGGCGTGGACGGTCTCCTGGACCTGGCGATAGCGGGGCATCATCTCCGGCACCCGCAGGGCGATGAAGTCGAGCGCCAGGAGGGGCTCCCGCTCGACGCGCTCGACGTAGGGGCCCAGGGCCTCCTCCAGCGCCTCCCGCTCGCCCGCGTGTAGGCCGTCGGAGAAGGCGTGGTGCCGGTCGATGTTCAGGACGATGTTCTCCGGGTCCCGTTCCTCCACCAGCTCCCGGAGGAGCCGCCACTGCTCGCCGCCCCAGAGCTCGGCCTGCTCGTCGCCGGTGGGCGCCGGCCGGGACGACTCGTACGCCTGGAAGAGGCCGCCCTGGGTTCCGCCGCCCAGGGCCAGCCGCTCCACGCTCCCGTCGTCCCGGCGGTGGAAGACGTAGATGGAGCGGCGCCGGGCGGCGAAGGTCGTGGGCGCCGCGATCGACCAGAAGACCGGATCCTCGGCGTACTCCCGCATGGATAGGATCCACATCTCGACGCCGTGCTCCTCCATGAGGTCGGGCAGCACCCGATCCAGGCGGGCTCGGGTCCAGGCGAGCTGCTCGTCCGCCTGCTCCCGGAGGGGCGGCAGGTCGTGGACGACCGGCGGGGCGTCGTCGGGCACCTCCACGGGCTCCTGGGCGGCGGCCGGTCCAGAGAGCCCGGCCGGGGTCAGGGGCAGGTGCGCGACCGGGGCGGTCGGCCCGAAGGCCGGAAGAGATCCACGGGAGCGGGAGGCCGGATACGAGGGAGGGGAGGCGGGGCTGCGACGACTCATGACGGCTCCGGAAGGCGTTCGGGGATCGACGGAGCAGTCATGATAATCCGGCGGCGGCGCCCGGACCATCGGGGGCGGCCGCCAGCCCGCCCCCGCCCGTCAGACGGTCGGCCCCGCCGCCTTCACCTCGTCCGCCGCCTCGGCGGCGTACTTCTCGAAGTTCTTCCTGAACATGCCGGCGAGCTTCTCGGCCTGGGCGTCGTAGGCGGCCGGGTCGTCCCACGTGCCCCGGGGGGCGAGCACCTCGTCGGGCACGTCGGGCACGCTGGTGGGCACGTGGACGCCGAAGACCGGGTCGGGCTCGGTGTCGACGTTGTCGAGCCGTCCGGCCAGGGCGGCCCGGACCATGGCCCGGGTGTGGCCCAGCTCCATCCGGTGTCCCACCCCGTACGGCCCGGCCGTCCATCCGGTGTTCACGAGCCAGACGGTGGCGTTCGTCTCCCGGAGCTTCCGGCCGAGGAGCTCAGCGTAGACCGTGGGATGGCGGGGGAGGAACGGTGCTCCGAAGCAGGCGCTGAAGGTCGCCTTCGGCTCGTCGACGCCCCGCTCGGTGCCGGCGACCTTGGCGGTGTAGCCCGAGAGGAAGTGGTACATGGCCTGGGCGGGAGTGAGCTTCGAGAGCGGCGGCAACACCCCGAACGCGTCGGCCGTGAGGAAGATCACGTTCTGGGGATGACCCGCCCGCCCGGGGATCACCGCGTTCGGGATGTAGTGGATCGGGTAGGAGGCCCGGGTGTTCTTGGTGATCGTGTCGGCGTCGAAGTCGATCTTCCGGGTCTCGTCGTCCAGGATCACGTTCTCCAGGATGGTGCCGAACTTCTGGGTCGCCTGGTAGATCTCCGGCTCGCCCTTCCGGGAGAGGTTGATGACCTTGGCGTAGCACCCGCCCTCGAAGTTGAAGACGCCCCGCTCGCTCCAGCCGTGCTCGTCGTCTCCGACCAGCCCGCGCTCGGGGTCGGCGGAGAGGGTGGTCTTCCCCGTCCCGGAGAGGCCGAAGAAGAGCGCGACGTCACCGTCGTTGCCGACGTTCGCCGAGCAGTGCATGGGAAGGACGCCGTCGGCCGGCAGCACGTGGTTGAGGACCGCGAAGATCGACTTCTTGATCTCGCCGGCGTAGTGGGTGCCGCCGATGATGACCTCGCCCTCCTTCATGTTCACGACGACGAAGGTCCCGGACCGGGTGCCGTGCTTCTCGGGGTCGGCCTTCACGCCGGGAGCGTGGAGGATCGTGAAGTCGGGCACCATCTTCTCGAGCTCCGACGTCCGGGGCCGGAGGAACATGTTGTAGCCGAAGAGGGAGTGCCACGCGTTGTGTGTGATCAGGCGGACGTTGATCCCGTACTCGGGGTCGGCGCCGGCCCGGGCGTCCCGGACGAAGAGGGCGTCCCGGGCCTCGAGGTGAGCGACGACCTCGTCCCGGAGCATGCGAAACTGCTCCTCGGAGAGGGGCACGTTCACGTCGCCCCAGTGGATCTCCTCGCCGGTCACGTCTTCCTTCACCGTGTACTTGTCGTTCGGCGAGCGCCCGGTGTGGGGCGCGGTCACCGTGGCGAAGCCCCCCATATGGACGAGCTCGCCCTCGTTCCGGGAGAGCGCGATCTCGTAGAGCCGAGCCGGCGAGAGATTCCAGTGAACCTCTCCGCTCGGGGCCAGGCCGTGCTCGTCCAGCCCGTGGCTGCTCGCAGTCGTGGCCACGGGGCCGTTCACCGTCTCGGTCGTCATCGAAGAGATCCTCCGTCGATCACTCGAGCTCAACTCGGAAGAGCCGCGGTCCGGCCGGTCGGGCCGGGGAGGCGGCTCGTGTCATTCGGGGGCCGGACGCTGGCCGACCCGAGGAAGAAAGGGTCGGACGACAGCGAACCGAACAACTAAGTGTGTGGCGAACGCGCCTGCGCGTCCACCGAGGCGATCGTGGCCAGGTTGATGACCTCCATCGTCGTGCTTCCCCGCTGGAGGATGTGCGCCGGCTTCTCGATCCCCAGGAGCACGGGGCCGATGACCTCGGCGCCCCCGAGCTGGGACAGGAGCTTGTAGCAGGTGTTCGCCGCCCCGAGGTTCGGGAAGATCAGGACGTTGGCGGCTTCCGTCAGGTCCGAGAAGGAGTAGACGTCCCGGAGGATCTGGTCGTTCACGGCGGTGTCGGCCTGCATCTCCCCGTCGATCTCCAGGCTCTCGTCCCGCTCCTTCACCCGCTGGACCGCCTCCCGGACCTTCGTCGAGTCGGGATGGCGGGCGGAGCCGAAGTTCGAGAAGGAGAGCATGGCGATCCGGGGCGTGAGGCCCAGGGAGCGGACGAACTCCGCGGTGAGAAGGGCGATCTCGGCCAGCGCCTCGGCGTCGGGATCGATGTTGACCGTGGTGTCGGCCAGGAAGATCAGGTCCCGGTTCGCCATGGCCACCATGTGGAGCCCGGCGGCGTACGTGCTCTCCGGGGCCCGGCCCACCACCTGGAGGACCGGCCGGAGCACCTCCGGATAGTTGGAGTCGATGCCCGCGACCATGGCGTCGGCCTCTCCGGAGCGCACCATCATCCCCCCGAAGTACATCGGCTTGTACATCTTCGCCTTCGCCTCGGCCAGGGTCAGGCCCTTCCGCAGCCGGCGCTCGTAGAGGGCCCGGGCGTAGTCGTAGCGCATCTCCTCCTGGGAGGCGGGGTGGAGGACGTCCACACCCTCCAGGGAGACCCCCATCTCCTCGGCCAGGCTCTCGATCTTCGACTTCCGACCCAGGAGGACCGGCCGTGCCACGCCCTCGTCCACCAGGGTGACCGCGGCCCGGACCACCGAGTCGTTGTAGCCGTCGGGGAGGACGACCCGCTTCGGGTCGCGGCGGGCCCGGTTCGTCATCCAGCGCATGACCTCGCGCCCCGGACCCAGGCTCGCCATGAGCCGATCCCGGTACTCGCCGAGATCGACCTCGGCCCGGGCGGCCCCGGACTCCATGGCCGCCCGGGCCACGGCGGGCGCGACGTAGAAGAGGACCCGGGGGTCGAAGGGCTTGGGAATCAGGTATTCCCTGCCGAAGTCGAACTTCTCTCCCCCGTAGGCGATGGCCACCGATTCGGGCACCTCGGCCCGGGCCAGCTCGGCCAGGGCCCGGGTGGCGGCGAGCATCATCTCCTCGTTGATCTCCCGGGCCCGGACGTCGAGGGCGCCCCGGAAAAGGAACGGGAAGCCGAGAACGTTGTTCACCTGGTTCGGGTAGTCGGAGCGGCCGGTGGCCATGATGGCGTCGTCCCGGACCTTCGCCACCTCCTCCGGGATGATCTCGGGATCGGGGTTGGCCAGGGCGAAGATGATCGGGTCGTCGGCCATCGACGCCACCATCTCGCCCTCGACGATGCCCCCCACCGAGAGCCCGATGAAGACGTCGGCACCCTCCAGGGCGTCGGAGAGGGTCCTGGCCTCGGTCTCGGCGGCGAAGCGGGCCTTGTACTCGTTCATCCCCTCGGTCCGCCCCTCGTGGATGACGCCGTGGCTGTCCACCTGGACGATGTGCTCCCGGGGCACGCCCAGGCGCACCAGGTGCTCGGCCGTGGAGAGCGCCGAGGCACCGGCCCCGCTGAAGACGACCCGGACCTCGCCCGGGTCCTTCCCCGCGATCTCGAGG
>CAZMPV010000191.1:0-6009 GCA_964567985.1 uncultured Gemmatimonadaceae bacterium | reverse complement strand
CAGGAGGAGCGATTCGTCGGGCAGGGCCAGCAGCGCCTCGATGTCCCGGGGACCGTCGGGGAGCGTGATCGGAAGGTGGGTGGCGTCGAGGGTGTCGGAGCCGGCGGCCGGGAGGGGAACCCGGTAGAGGCTCACCCGGCTGCGGACCTCCCGGTTGTCGCCCGTGTCGGCCACGTAGAGGCAACGGGCGTCGGCGCACGGGCCGGCGGCCGCCGCCTCCCAGTCGACGCTGGCCGCCCCGGCCAGGTGGAGCCGGCCCCGGAGCTCGCCGTCGGTGGAGACGGCCCAGAGCACCGGATCGCCGCCGGAGTCGTTGTGGGTCCAGACGACGTCCGCCTCCCGTCCCGGCGCCGCCCCCGAGGACTCCTCGAGCCCCGGCGGCAGCGCCACGGCCCGGCTCTCCGGCCGGCAGCCGGCGGCCCCGCCGGCGCTCCAGGCGCAGGCCGAGGCCAGCAGGAGGGCGGGGAGGAGGGCCGCCCGCTCCGTCAGGATCCGGTCTCTCCCGACTGCTCGGCCTCCAGCACCCGGCTGAAGATCTCCCGGAAGACGTCCACCGGGAGGGCGCCCTGGACCGGGAAGCCGTTGATCACGAACATCGGCGTGCCCCGGACCCCGACCTTCCGTCCGGCCTCGATGTTGGCCCGGACACGCTCGGAGGGGATCCGCTCGTCCACGCAGCGGGCGAAGCGCTCGGCGTCCAGCCCCTCCTCGGCGGCGTACTCTTTGAAGAGCTCGTAGGGCCGGGACGACTTCTTCCACTCGCCCTGGTCCTCGAAGAGCCGGTCCCGATAGGCGCCGAAGCTGTCCTGGCGGCCGGCGCACTCCCCCGCCATCGCCGCCTGGACGGCGTTGGGAAACATCCCCAGGACGAAGGGGATGTACTTCCACGCGACCTTCCCGGTCTCGATGTATTCCTCGGCCAGGGTGGGGAAGGTCTCGAGGTGGAACTTCTTGCAGTAGCCGCAGCCGAAGTCGCTGAACTCGATGACCCGGATCGGCGCGTCCGGCGCCCCCCGGTTGAAGCCCAGGTCGGTCACGTTCAGCGTGCCGCTGTCGTCCGGGGAGGCGGGAGCCGCACGGGGCGCCTCCTGGGCGGTGGCGGATGCCCCGTTCCCCTCGGCCTCGGAGCCGCCGCAGGCGCCGACGACGGGCGCGAGCCCCAGGAGGAGGATGGCGGCGGAGAGGGGTCGGCGCCCGCCGGTTCGCCCGGGCCTGGCTTGGTCGGAGGTCATGGCGTGGATCCTACCCGTCCTCCTCCACCGGGGTCCCGGCTCCGGGCTCGTCCCCGCCCCCGATCGTGAAGTGCTGGAAGAGCCGCTTCTCGGTCTCGCCCTCGAGTTCGGCCTCCAGCTCGATGTAGGGCTCCAGGCCGCTCCCCGAGAGCTTGTCCCGGAAGAGCTTGTCGAGCTGGAAGACGCCCGCCGAGTTCGTCATCTCGATGACCAGCCGGACCGGACGGCTGTCACCCTCCTGGATGTGGACGGCCTCGATGGCCGCCGCCGACACGGAGTGGATGCTCGTCGAGCCCGCCTCGAAGGGGATCCGGGAGCGGCCCTTGGCCATGTCCAGGGAGTCGGCGATCCGGACCACCCCGGCTTCCACCGTCAGGGGCTCGCCGCCCGAGCGGTGGGCGATGATGGCGTGGAGGATGTCGGAGCGGAGGATCGTGGCGGTCCGGGCGTCGTAGACGTGGGGGAGGATCTCCTTCAGCTTGTCCTGGGCCAGGAAGAGGGAGTAGCTCTCGTGCTCCTCCCGCTGGATCGCCATCCCCAGGTCGTGGAGGAGGGCGGCGAGGACCACCACCACCTCCGCGTCCTCGGGCTCCAGGGCGTAGTTCTCCACCACCGCGGGCCGGACGTCCCGGTCCATGAGGAGCCGGAGGAGGCGCAGCGCGATGTTGGTGACGATCTTCACGTGCACCGGACCGTGGTCGGTCATCCCCAGGCGCTCGATCGCGGTGACGTTGGAGGCGAGCCAGAGGCCGTAGAGGTCGTCGTCGGCGTTCACCAGCTCCATGACCCGCTGGAGCTTCTCGTTGTGGCGGTCGGGCACGGCCATGTGCACCCGGTTCTCGAAGCGGGCCTCGACGCTCCGGCCCACCTCGTCTGGATCGGGGACGACTTCGGTGTCGAATCCGGTCATGGGGTTCGCCCTCTCCTCCGGGTGGCTCTACCGCCGCCTCAGCCAGGTCGCGATGGCGATCCCGGCGGCGAGACCCAGGAGCGCGGTGCCCGCGACGATGCGGGTGACGTCGTCCCGGTCCGACCCGCTCCGGGCGTCGGCCACGGCCCGGGGCGGCACGACGACGGCGCCCCCGCCCGCCCGGCCCGTTGTCTCGGACCAGGCTTCCTGGACCGCGTCCTCTTCCTCCTCCAGGCCGCACGCCGGGCAGGTCAGAAAGCCCTTGTCCCGGGCGGTCCGGTTCGGAAAGACCATCTCCTCGCCGCAACGCGTACACGGAAGGCCCGAGGGCAGCGGGCTGATCAGCTCGTAGAGGTGACCCTTGGAGATGTCGAGATCGTCGGCGATCTGGTTCACGCTGATGTCGCCCTTCCAGTACAGCCGGTTCGCCTCCGGCGCGACCCGGTCCTCGGATTCCTCGGGCGCGTTCATCCGTCTCCTCCTTCGTTGAACGATCCTTTCGCCCCGATCGGGGGTAGTGTGCAAGGTAGCCGGACGGATCGGAGAGATCCAGCCTAAACCGTGGTCAGACTTGAACCTGTGGCACTGGAAGCCTGTGTTTCAACGATGAAGATCTACACGCGGAGGGGCGACGAGGGCGAGACCGCGCTCTTCGGGGGCGGCCGGGTGCCGAAGGACCACCCCCGGGTCCGGGCCTACGGAACCGTGGACGAGCTGAACTCGGTCCTGGGTCGCGCGATCCCCACGCTCGAGGTCGAGGAGATCCGGGAGCGCCTCCGCCGGATCCAGCACGACCTCTTCACCCTGGGCGCGGTCCTGGCCACGCCCCGGTCGGACGACGGCGAGTCGGGCCCCGAGGTTCCGGAGGTGCCGGGCGAGCGGATCGAGGAGATGGAGGGCTGGATCGACGACGCGGTCGAGACGCTGGATCCGCTCCGGAACTTCGTCGTGCCCGGAGGCGCGGCCGGCGGCGCCGAGCTCCACGTCTGCAGGACCGTCTGTCGCCGGGCCGAGCGGGCCGTGGTCTCCCTGGCGTCCGCCGAAGAAGTGGACCCGGACGTCCTCCCCTACCTGAACCGCCTCTCCGACCTCCTCTTCGTCTTCGCCCGGGTGGAGAACCGGGAAGCCGGCACCGGAGACGTGATCTGGCGTCCGGAGGAGGGCCCGGCCGGTTGATCCTGCGGGCCTTCCGGCTCGGGGTGTCCGGCGGCGGGACGATACGGGGCGAGGTCCGCATCCCCTGGGGAGCCCCGCCCCGGCGCGCGGTGATCCTCGTTCACGGCTTCCAGGCGTTCCGGTCCTGGGCGTTCTTTCCCTGGGTGGCCCGGCGGATCGCCACGGCGGGATACGCCGTCGTCACCTTCGACTTCTCCCGGAACGGCGTGGGAGCCGATCCCTCGCGCTTCACCGAGCTGGCGGCCTTCGCCGGCAACACGCTCAGCCGGGAGCTCGACGAGCTCTCCCTGGTCCTGGACGAAGTCGCGGCCGGTGATCTGGTCCCCCGGTCCCCGGACCGGATCGCGATCCTGGGCCACGGACGGGGCGGAAGTCACGGCGTCCTGGCCGCCGCCGTCGACGAACGTGTCCGGGCCCTGGTGACGTGGGCCGCGGTGGCCCGCTTCGACCGCTGGAGCGAGGAGACCCGCCGGGAGTGGCGCCAGGAGGGGAAGGTCCACGTGCTGAACCGGCGCACGGGTCAGCACCTGCCCCTGGACGTGGGCTTCCTGGACGACGCGGAGGCGAACCGGGATCGGCTCGACGTCCTGGGCGCGGCGGGCCGGGTGGAGGTCCCCTGGCTCATGATCCACGGCCGCCTCGACCGGACGGTGGCACCCTCCGAAGCCCGGGCGCTGGCCCGGGCCGCCGGGAGCGGCGCCCGGCTCGTGCTGATGGAAGGAGCGGATCACGCCTTCGGCGCGGGCCACCCCTTCGAGGGCCCCACCGAGGCTCTGAAACGGGCCGTGCGCCTCACGCTGGACGCCCTGGCGGAGGCGATGCCGGACGGCGGCTGAGCCGGCCGGTCGCTCGCGCGAGAGGCCCCGGCGGTCGCCGGCGCGGGGTCAGGGGGAGGGCGGTCGCCGATTCGCCGAGCGGGTGAAGATCTTGATGACCCCCGCGCCGCCGGCAAGCCCGTCGATGGTCCCGGCCTCGATGGGACGATAGAGGATGATCCGGTCCACGGCCTCGGCCTGGAGGTCCATGGCCACCCGGGGCAGGCTCTGCCGCACCCCGTCGATGTAGACCGCGGCGGACTGGCAGTTCGACTTCATGATCCGGGCCTGGCCCGGCATGAATCCGGCGCAGACGTCGTTCCCCTGCCGCCTCAGGACAAAGCCCCGGATGTGCTGCGAGCGGAGCAGGTCCCCGACGTCCCGGGAGCGGTGACGGACCTCCTCGATCTCGTCCCGGCTGATCACGTAACCGCCCATGGCCAGGGCTTCTTCCATGTCGTGGCTCTCGGCCGTGACCCGGATCGGGTCGAGCTCCACGGGCTGCATCGAGACGTCCACTTCGATGTGGACGTCCAGCCCGGTGCCCACCTGGACGGTCTCGGTCCGGCTCCCGTAGGAGAGGTGGGTGATCTCCACGGTGTAGGTGCCCGGCGCCACCTCGGCGAAGCGGAAGCCGCCCTCGTCGCTGGTGATGCTCCGGTGCTCGGTGCCCACGAGCCGGACTTCTGCGTCGGAGACCGGCTCCTCGCTCTCTGCGTCGAGGACCACGCCCCCGACGGCGGAGGGGGCGAGCTCGCTCAGGCCGAAGTCCACGCGCACCGCACCGGACCCGCCGACCTGGAACTCCCGGCGGGGTCCGCTACGGTCCAGGAAGTGGGCCGTGGCACCGATCACCTGGTCCCTGGGCACCTCGCAGAAGCGGTACCAGCCGTCTCCGTCGACCGTGGTCCGGGCCTGCTCCAGCTGCCCGGACTCGGAGTTCCGCCAGGTCAGCTCCACCCTGGCCCGGGGGAGCGCGACCCCCGTCCGGGAGTCCCGGACCCGGCCGGTGGCGGTCCCGCCCGGGCTCGGCTCTCCGCCCCGCTCCATCACGCACTGGGTCGTCTGAATCGTCAGCATGGAGGGGGTGCCGAGGTCCACCGACGACGTGCTGCCGGAGCGGACCTGGACCATGCGGGTTCCGGACGAGACGCCCAGTCGGGCGAGGCGCTCGTGGAAGAAGACCATCGAGTACTCGCCGGGAGGCACGTCGGAGATCCGGAAGCGGCCGGCGCTGTCGGTCGTCGTGTGGTGCTCGGTCTGCCAGAGCACGACCCGGGCGTTCCCCAGGGGCTCGCTCCGGGTGCTGTCGAAGACGACGCCTTCCACGGCGCCGGACGGATCGGGGGCCTGGGCGGCGCCCTCGACGTGCGCGCTCGCGGCGAGTCCGAGAAGGAGGGCGAAGAGGATGAGCCTGCAGCGATCCATGGTCGGTCCTGCGGGGGATGGAGAAGCCTACGGTATACTATACATACAATACGCGAGAATGCTCCAGTCCATTGCAGCGGCTCCCTCGAATCCGTCGCGGCGAGTCCCCCAGGAAAACGGCGCCCGCGGACGCCGATTTCGGCCGCTCACGGCGGGCTCCTCGGCCCCTTCGGACGGCCTTGCGGCTCCCCTGGGCATCCGACATGATTACACCCGAATGAAGGATCTGACAGCCAGAAGCCGACGGACTTCCAGATGACATACATCATCACCGAGCCCTGCATCGGGACCAAGGACGCGAGCTGCGTCGAGGTCTGCCCGGTGGACTGCATCTACGAGGGCGAGGACCAGTACTACATCCACCCCGACGAATGCATCGATTGCGGGGCGTGTGAGCCGGAGTGCCCGGTGCAGGCGATCTTCCCGGACACCGACGTGCCCCCGGAGT